>NZ_JBIUXX010000010.1:7005-163403 GCF_044744235.1 Pseudomonas sp. NPDC087346 | reverse complement strand
GCCACTGCAACGCCGGTGCAGTGGCTCAGCGATAACGGTTCGGCCTACACCGCCGAACAGACGCGCCTGTTTGCTCGACAGATCGGCTTGCAGCCGGTGACCACACCGGTGCGTAGCCCACAGAGTAATGGCATGGCAGAGAGCTTCGTGAAGACGATCAAGCGTGATTGAGTGGCGTACATGCCCAAGCCGGATCGAGAAACGGCGCTGCGTAACTTGGCAATTGCCTTCGAACATTACAACGAGCAGCATCCGCACAGCGCTTTGGACTATCGCTCGCCGAGGGAGGCAGTGGAGTCAATTTAACGGGGAGTTGGTGTCCGGTTTTGTAGGGGCAAGTCCACGGACTGTGGTTGCGGCAGGCGGAGTTTGAGGTGAACGAGCATGTTAAAGTTCGGGCGATGAAGGGGTGTTTGGTGATTACGGCGGAGTAACAGATATGAATATCCCCGGCAGTACCGGGGATATTTTCATGCAGGATTAGAAAGAGAGGCTATCCAAAAGCTCTTTTATTTTTGCGGTATCTTCGGGATGACGTTGAAGATATTTTTCGCAAGCTAACCGAATGTATTTAGAGCAAACAATTTCGCTCACAACAACTGTGTCTTCATCCTTAGGGGGATAACCATAAGCAAACTCAACCCCCTCAAAGTGCTCTTCATCAAACGGGCTATTTTCATCAGGAAAGTTACAGTACGCCCCATCCGCACTGAACCCCCACCTTTTCACGATATAGCCAACCGCCTCAATGAAGTAGTCATCATTATACATCCTGTCAAAATACCCTTTAACAATCCAATAAGGGTCTGACTCGCTATATGGCTGACCGAACAACTCTTTCATATAAACATACCACCTTATTTAGGGTGAAAGTTACTCACCACCCCAGTAGCCTTGTCTAAATACACCCTAAAAGTGACACCCCCGGCTGTAGCATCGTACTGGCTCAACCCTTTAGACACAGCCTCCTTGTATCCACCGCTTGCAGCCCGCTGCCCTAGATCAAGAATTTTTTGATCGGTAAACACCTTGGGATCGTAAACAGTTTTAGGAAAAACCTTGTCTTTATACCCAACAACATTCCCTGCCCGATCATATGCAGGTATTTGGTATCTAACAGTGGCAATCCCCGCGACAGAAGTTGGAGTATCACTAAGTATCTTTACACCATTTGTCGCTGCCGCCTGATTGAAAGCATCCAGATTATGAGTGCCACTAATCCCGCTCTTCTGCGACAAACCATCAAAATTGCCTAGGTGGTTCTTGATATTAGGATTGAAGCTCATCCCTTCAGCGAAACTGACAGTTCCTTTTGCACCAAGTCAAAAATCACTCTTTTCGACGATAAACGACCCTCTCAGCTTCCGACAAGCTAGGTAGATCTTCGTTGCCGACCAAAATTTCCGACTTGCATTTTAAATCTGAGTCCTGATAAGCAGTATATTGACATATGATATCTTCTACCTCACCAATATCATCCTCTATATTTTCCTCAAGATAAAATTTTATTACCCAAACATCATCTTCACAAGACAACACCACCTTCCTGAAGTTTGGAGTAACTGCCCCCAGCATCGCTTGAACAAGCATTAAGACTTGGAAATTCCAAGCTTTCAATTCGGCTTCTGCATTCATTTCTGAGTCCAATTAGGGTTAGCAGGGACAATACTTGGGCTTTTTGTACCTTTGATGATAAAGACATTAGTTGGCTGACTGGTTATACCAACGCCAGCGTTAACGTTGGTCCCGGTTACGCCTTCGAACTTGACCACCGGGAACCCTTGAGCATTCTTACCTAAAATCTTAACCTGCCCTATGCGGTAAGCATCTAGTACTTTTTGAGCATCATCAACGCTGTTCAAGAACCCACCGCCTCCTCGAGCTTCAAGCTCAGGCCTTCCAGCGATATGCCGAAGCTGTTTCTGGCTGATTTTGCCAGCCACCTCTGGAAAGTCTTTAGGTGTAAGAATGCCTTTTGCACCGCCGGACAGATAATTTATAGCCTTTTCGATCCGTGATAAAGCTGCAGCCTCCGCAGGCTGCAAGCTTCTCCCTGCGCTCCCAGCGCCAATCGCAGCGCCGTTCATCATGCCTAAACGATCATTCGTGGGAGCCCAATCCTTAATCACTCCAGATAAATAATCAATCGTGTCCAACGATCGCTGCATCAGTATTTGCTTATATGCTTCACAGGTACTGTTTTCGCAAACCATGGCCGTAATAGAGCCCAGCGAATCAAGAACCCGATCTCGAGTCAATTTGGCCCGCATGGAGCCAGCTATATCGTCCGCATACTCGACGTTGGCCTGACTATCCTCGTCGTATTTACCCTGTTCCCACTGTTTCTTAGAGCACTGGTCGTCAGTATCACATCCCCCCATATCCTTTACAAACGCGTTTTTCTCGTCGTGCTCTAGATAATTGAATGTGGTCGCCTGTTGAGCGACCCATCCTGCGATGGCTTGGTCTTTATCAGAACCACCCGCCACGGCAGCCACCGACACTCCGATTAGTTGGGATGTCAGTGCTAAAAGTTGGTTTCGAGCGTCACCCGTAAATATGTAGTCACCCACTGACGTTACAAATGCCTCGTTGGCACCTGCAGCCAATGCACCTGTTCTGAAGTCTCCTCCTGCCAACTCTGCAATCAACCCACCCACCAACGCGTGTGCTGCAACTTTTGCGGGCAGACCTGAAAACTCCAACTGGGTCCCGAGCTTGTTATAAATCGAGGCCGACAAGGCATCGGCAACACTGCCTATGGCTGCTTGAGCCAGTGCGTCTTTGAGACTGCCGCCATTAAGTGCAGCGTTAGTCGAAGCAGCGAAGCCATTTTCGGCCAAGGTGTAACCGGCGTATTTAGTGAAACCATCCAGCTCACCCAATTCGAAACCATGAGTTGCCTTTCCCGCGCCTTCGGCTGTCACGCCAAATGCCTTATCGAGTACTCCAGCAGCAAAACCGGCCGCCAGCCCACTGACGACGTAGCCTTTCAGGCTATCCGGAGAGGTCACATCCTTGAGCGTTGCGCCCAAATTGCCCTTGTTGTTGATCCCGCTGATGGCTGCCTGCGATAGAGCCGCCGAGAAACTCGCCGTTGCAGCAGCCGCTGCTGCGGCGCCAATAGTTGCTGCCGTGGCTGTTGACATACCAGCGGCTAGCGCGGCAGTTTGTGCTGCGGAGAAAGCGGAACTAGCAAGAGCTGCGGCAGTGCCCGAGCCCGCGGTCAAGACTGTGACGATGATAATGATCGCCAGCATCGCCCCTTGACCTAATCCGGAATGGCTGTACTCGTAAGAATCGTGCACCTCCTGGATTAGATGCCAATCCACATCTCCGCGCTGCTCAGCATCTTTCAGCCAGGCCATTTGCGGGTCGGCGGCCACCATCGCATCAATGGCCTGGCTCACCGTCTGCTGATTGACTTGCTTTACGTCGATATACAGACCGTTTACCGCATTGATTGCGACCCTCCCCTGCGCAGCCAGCACGCTTTGGCGCAGGGTTTCGTCGGTGCTGCCCTTACCTGACATCGACATCCACGCGAGGTTGGTATCACTCTTTTCGTGACTTTCCTGATGCGAATCCTTTACGGCCTCAAAAGTGATGCTGCCACCGCTGTCCAGCGTCAGGTCACCACCGCTGTTAAGCTTGGCGCCCTGGTAGCGCTGGTCACCACCGCTGATCAACGTCAGGTCGCCACCGGTCTTTATTTCGCTGCCGATGTTCTTGACGTCGGTCACTTCATCGCGCTGGGTCTTCTTGCTGCCCCAACTGCCCTTTTTCTTCATGTCATAAAGCGAATAGTCGGTATCCTGCGCAGCAAGGATATCGAGACGGTCGCCTGCCACCAGATAGGCTTCATCGCCGGCGGTGACGCGACTGGAAACCACGGCCAGGTTTTGCCCCGCGGCCAGCGACACGTCCCCACCCGCCGTAATACCCGACATGACCTGAGTGACATGATCCTCCTGACGTGTCATGTGCTTGTTCTTCGCCTGCGAGTGCTCCTCATCCGCCGCGGAGCTGATCAGCATGTTCTCGGTCGCTGTCATCGCGACATCGCGCTTGGCATCGATCTGACTGGCTATGACGTTGATGTCACGCTTGGCGTCAGCCTTGAAGTCACGTCCGGCATCGATATCGGCGCCCAGTTGCGTAACGCTGCTGACGGTTCCTCGCCAGCCCAAGGAGGCGCTGTTGTTGACCTGCACTGCCGCCACGTTGAGGTCGCGGCCAGCGTTCAGGGTCATGTCCTGGCCGCTTTTCAGGACGCCGCCGACGATGTTGATATCCTTGGCCGCTTTGACGGTGAGGTCATTGGCGGCTTCAATCCGCGCGGCGTTATCGGCAAAGTCGTGATGCTGGGTGACCGTGCCATATTGGTCGTCCATCGAGGTGATGGTCCGCTCGTTGATCACATCGCCAGTGCGGGCGGTCAGGCTGACGTCTTTGCCGGCAATGATGCCGCCGGCCTTGTTGACGATGTTGTTGGTCGCCAACAGGTCAAGACGATTACCCGCCTCGATCGAACCGCTGTTGACCAGGTCCTTGCCCGCCGTAGCGGAAAGGTTGTTGGTAGCTTTGAGCGTGCCGACGTTATCGAGGTTTTCACCGGCGATCAGCGTCACGTCGTTACCGGCAATCAGCGCACCGGTCGGGCCGAGGCGGCCGTTGGCCTGAGCCAGATACACCACTGGCACCAGGACTTTCTCGCCATTCACTTCGTGCTCTTCGAGCCAGACGATGTCGTGAGTCAGTGCGGCCACTTGCTGCGCCGAGAGGCCAACACCCACGGAAAGATTGAGCGCGTCCTTGCTGGCGATGGCGTTGTTCATCAGGTACTTGAACATGCCCTCGTTAGAGGTCTGGCCGTCGAGGAAGGCCTGGCCGGTGCGCGCGGTGACGGCTTGTTGAATCAGGCGTTGTTCGTAGAGACCGTCGCCCAGACGTTTGGCGCTCTGATCAGGGTCGTAGCCCAGTTTGCCGAGCAGGTAGTCCGAACTCATGAATGATTTGAGGTCGGTGAGTACCGGGTTGGTTTCGATCAAGTATTTATGTGGGTTGGACGGAGCCGTAGTGTCTGGCAGGCCGGTGACACGAGTGACCGGACGAATGCCGTTCGACTCTTTCATGTCATTGCCACGAGTGGGAATGCCGATGCCAGAGGAGTTTTCCGGAACATTGACATCGACCGTACTGGCAACTGCCTGAACCATGCTTGGGGTACGGTGGAACGTGTCCACGGCGCGGGTGCTGTCGGACACCGGCGCCGGTGCATCGATGAACAGGTTGCGCGGGCCGCCGCTGCTGGCGGCGACCATATGATCCTGAGCATTCACCGACTCACTGCCGACCGTCCACGTCGGTGCCGGGCCGGTGTTGCCGGCGGCGGCGCCGCTGGCGCCCTGCCCGCTCAGCCGGAACAGACCGTTCTCGCCCGTCGGCAAAGAGAAGCCTGGCAGGCTCAGCGGATTGACCTGCTGTTGCGCAAGGTCCGGCGGCAGTTGGCTGTTGATGCGCACAACGACAGTGCCGCTGTTTCCGACTGCGGTATCAGAAACTTTGTTGGTGCCACCGGTTGAGCTGTAGTCCTGATGGATAACGCTGTTTTCAACTTCCCGGGTGGCGGTAATCGAGACGTTGCCGCCTGCCTGAATCACTGCGTTGCGCGAGTTGTTGGTATCAGCAGCACCCGTGCTGTTAACCGGGGTTTCGAGGGCGACGCCTTTCGCGTATGGGGCCAGCTCAGCAGGTATCGCTAATAAATTATTCGGGTCATACAACGATGGCGTTGAAGTCTCAAATCCAGCACTGAAACCGGACAGGGCCTGATGATATTTTTGAATGCTGAGGTTTTCGCCGGTCTCAGCATCGACGATTAAGACGCCATTCCCAACAGTTTTGGCGATCGCTTTACGGATCAATTCATCCGGTCCAGAGACGTAATACACAAACGGGAAATCAGGGTTGTTGCGCTGGTTGTACGGCATGATCACGTTGGCCATGAATTGCGCCGTGGTGCCAGTGCCCATTTCGAAGTTGTAATGGCGCGTGACTTCGACGGTCCCGCTCTTGGCACCGATATTCTTCAAGCTGTCGGCGGTGATGGTGATGTTGCCGCCCGCTGCTACCGTGCTTTTGCTATTGAGGAACGTGCCACCTGTGAACGTAAAATCCTTGCCGACGTTGAACATCGCCGAGGCGCTGGTATCGGTATCGAAGAATTGGTAAGTCTCGCGAGTGGCGAGGAAGTTGTTGAAGGTGCCGCCAACGCAGTCACCACAGCTGGCTGCAATCAACCCGGAAATGAGCTTGCGCTCAACCGATGCTGTCGGCCCTTCCGTACGGTTTTCGAACACATCGGCACTCAGCGTGAACCCGCGTCCGCTCTCCATCGAGCCGGAAATGTTGTAAACACCGGCCGCCCGCGCCGCGCCGCCATAGCCGCCCATTACCACATCACCCAGACCGTAAAAATCACCGTAATGGTTGGTCAGCGTGCCGACGCCGAGCGTCATGTTGTTGCCGCTGAAAATCAGCCCACGGTCATTGAGCAACGAAGGTGTATTGATGATGAGGTTCTGCGCCGCCCCCAGAGTGCCGGAGTTGACGACACTGCCAGCGTTGATCGTGAGGTCCTCACTGGAAGTCATGCGCCCGGCGTTGACGAGTTGTCCGCCGACACCGATGGTCGATGTTGCCCCCGCAGCAAAACTCCCGGCGGCGCCGATGTTCATCTGTGCGGCGGTCAGGTAAGTGCCGCGCTGGCTCGACAGTCGTCCGTTGCCGCTATAGGCACCGCTCAACTGCATATCGATGGTGCCATCACTCGCGATCAATCCGTCGTTGATCCAGTTGCCGCCGCGCGCTTGCAGATGTTCGGAAGCCAGCAGTTTGCCGCTGGCAGTCTGAGTGAATTGGCCAACGTTGACGTTCAGGCGCCCGGCCTGAATGACACTGGAGTTGCTCCAGGTATCAGCATTGAGTTCCAGCAACCCACCAGTAGTGATGCTGCCGCCCGCGCCCAATACATTGGCGGTAGAGATGTCGAACTTGCCGCGCCCGACGTGGTTAAGCTGCCCGCCGGCATTGAGGAAACTGCCGACGGCCAGGGTCATATCAGTGTTGGCGGTTTCCAGCACGCCGTTGCGGTTGTCAAGCAAACCACCGATCTGGAACAGAGTCTTGCCGATGTTGCCCAGCGAGCGCAGGCGACCGTTCTGGTTATCGACGCTGGCCGCTTTGACGGTGAGTTGGGTATCGCTTTCGATGACACCCGCGCCGTTGCTCAGCGCGCCGCTGAGACCGAAGTCGATGCGGTTGGCGGCGATCTGGCCAGCGCTGTTGTCCAGACTGGAACCGCTGACACCCAGCAGCCCTTTTGCGTACAGCACACCGTTGCGGTTATCCAGCGCGGCGGTAGTGATGCTCGCATCAGCACCTTGCGCAGAGATGCGCCCACCGTTGTTGCTCAGGCCAGCCAACGCCGAGAGCGTCAACGCTTGCGCCTGAATGATGCCGCCCTGATGATTGTTGTTCAGGTCAAAACCGTTACGCAGAACGCCTACCGTGCGTGCCTCCAACGCACCTTTGATGCTGGAAAGCGTCCCGCCACGGTTATCGATATTGGCCGCTTTGATCGTCACATCACCGTTTTGCGCGATGATTTTGCCGCTCTGGTTATCGAGGTCACCGCCGACCTCGAGCGTCAGCGCCTTTTCACTCTGGATCGAGCCCTTGGCGTTGATCAGGCTGGCGGCAGTCAGTTGCAGAGCCGCGTTCTGGCTGTAGATCAAACCGTCGGCGCTGTTACGCACCTCACCGCTGGCGGTGATCTGCAAATCATCCTTGGCGGCGATAGTGCCTTTGTTGCTGTTGTTCAGCGAGCCGGTACCCAGACCCAAAGTGTTCTGGCTGGCGAGTTGACCATTCTGATTGGTGAAATCGGTTACGCCCTTGATCAGCATCGGACCGGCACCGGCCAGTTTGCCGGCGTTGTTGTTCAGGTCGCCGCTCAGATTGAAAGTGATAGCTCCGTTGGCGGCGATCTGCCCGCCACTGTTGTCCAGTCGCGAAGCCGTGGCGCTGATGGCCTGCTGCGCATTGATGGCGCCGCCGGCATTGGTGAAGGCCGTGCTGACGATATCCAGCGCCGCGCCACTGGCAATCAGGCCACCCTGATTGTTGTTGAGTGCGCCGCTCAGGGTCAGGGTCTGCCCCGCCCCACTGCTGAGATTGCCTTTGTTGCTGTTGTCCAGACTGCCGGCTTTGATGCTCAGACTGTTCTGCGCAACTAACGCGCCGGCGCCGCTGTTGAGCAAAGCACCTTTGAGATCGACCGACACATCGGCGAACTTGCTGGACAGCGTGCCGTTATCGCGGTTGTCCAGACTGTCAGCGTTGACTGTCAGTCCTTGCCAGCCTGAGAGCAGCCCTTTCTGGTTGGTCAGAGATGTGCCGGCGAGCAGCAACTTCTCGCCGCTGATGATTTTACCGGCCGAGTTGTTCAGCGCCCGGGTGATAAGGTCAAAACCGAGGTTGCTGGAGAGTTCGCCGCTCTGGTTTTTGAGATCTCGCAAGCGCTTGAGGGTCAACGGGCCTTTGGCGGTGAGCAAACCGTTCTGGTTGTCGAGATCGCCATTGGCGAGATCCACGGTGACGGATTTGTCACCCAACAGCCGTCCGCCGTTCTGGGTCAGCGAGGTCAGCGTAAGGTCGATGTCGCCGCTGGCGGAAATTTCGCCATCACTGCTGGAATCCACACCGGTTGCGCTCAGCGTCAGGTTGCCTTTGCTGTTGATCAAACCACTGTCGCGGTTGTTCAGTTCAGCACTGCCGATGTACAGCGTTTGCGCCGCGCTGATCAGGCCTTTGCCATCGTTGCGCAACAAGCCATCCACGGTCAGATCAAGATCGCCTCGGCTGACCAGTTTGCCGCCGCTGTTGTTCAGGCTGGCAGCACGCGCATCAATCGATGCTGCACCGATCAGCCCCTTGACGTTGTCCAGCGCCCCGGCGATGCGCAAGATCAGGCCTTGATTGCTCAAGAGCTTGCCGTCGCTGTTGTCCAGACTCCGCGCGGTCAGGGTGAACGCTTCACCGCTGGAGATCGTGCCGCCCTGGTTGTTGACGCCATTGAGTTGTTTGAGCAGCAATGTGCCCGGGCCGTTGATCAAACCCTTCTGGTTGTTCAACTGGCCGTTATTCAGATCCAGGCTCAGGTGAGTATTGCTGAACAGCTTGCCGCCCTGTTGATCAAGCCCGGTGACCGATGCGGTCAGCGCTTCCTGACTGCCGATACTGCCTTCATCGTTATTGGTGACTTGTCCTGCGACCAGACTCAGGGTGTCGGCACTGCTGAGCGTACCGGTGCTGTTGTCGTAGGCGCCGGTGGTCACGGTGACCGCGCCTTTACCACTGAGCGTGCCTTTTTGCCGGTTGTCGAGGCTGCCGCTGGCGAGGATCAACGCACCATCAGTGACAATGCTGCCGCCCTGATTATCGACCTTGCCGTCGCTTTCGAGCTTCAGATCCGCAGCACTGGAAAGACTGCCCAGCGTGTTGGTCAGTTGCCCGGCTTTTACGGTCAACGCGTCTTCGCTGCTGACTTTGCCTCGGGTGTTATCGAGCGCACCGCTGAGGGTCAGGCGCATGTTTTGCTGGCTGAGCAATTCGCCAGCGCTGTTGTCCAGCGAACGCCCCTGCACAGTCAGTAACGTTTGCGCACTGATCAGGCCTTTGTTGCGGTTGAGCAGATCATCGACAGTCAGGGTCAGCGCGTTGCCGCTGAAGACTTTACCGGCATCGCTGTTATCGAGTTTTTTGCCGGTGATTTGCAGATCGCTATTGGTGCTGATTTCGCCGCCGCGATTGTCCAGATCATCGACAGTCAAGGTCAGGGCCTTGGTTGCACCGAGCAAACCCGCCTGACGGTTATCGACTACATCGGCGCTCACTTCGAGCGCGCCAGTGGCGACCAACTTGCCTTTCTGGTTGTTCAGGCTTTTTGCCTTGACGGTCGCATCCGACATGCCGGCGAGACTGCCGCCACGGTTATCCAGCTCATCCGCTGTGAGCGTGAGTTGACCGTCGGCAATGAGCTTGCCGAGCTGGTTGTCCAGCGTCTTGTCCGTGGTCAACAGCAACACGCCGCGACTGCTGATCAGACCTTCGTGGTTGTCGAGGCTGTCACTATGGCTGTCCAGCGATGTGCTGGAAATGGAGCCTTTGACGTTGTTCAGCGCTTGCGCAATGCGCAACGTCAGGCCCTGCTGGCTGATCAGTTTACCGTTGCTGTTGTCGAGGTCGTGAGCGGCGAGCGTGAACGCTTGCTGACTGGAAATTTCACCACCCTGGTTGTTTACACCATTGAGGTTTTTCAGCAACAGCGTGCCGGGAGCGTTGATCAAACCTTTCTGGTTGTTCAACTGACCGTTGTTCAGATCCAGGGTCAGACCGGCCTTGCTGTACAGTTCTCCGCCCTGCTGATCCAGGCCAGTGACCGACACGTCCATTGCCTGCTGACTGGCGATCCGCCCGGTAGCGTTATTGACTTGAGCGGCCTTGAGCTTCAAAGACGCCTCGCTGGTCAGCTTCCCACCGAGACTGTTGTCCAGGTCGCCGGTATCAATCTGACTGACGTCTTTGCTGAAAATCAGGCCTTTGTGACTGTTATCCAGGCTGCCGCTGTTGAGGCTCAATGTGCGGTCGGTGCTGATTGATCCTGCCCGATTGAGCAACGCGCCACGGCTCGTGATCAACAGCTTGCCGGCACTGCCGAGGCTGCCGCCGCTGTTGTCGAGTCGCCCGACATTGACCGTCAGCGTTCCTTCACTGCTGATGTTGCCTTGAGCGTTGACCAAGGCATCGTCGAGGGTGATCACCAGACCGTTGAGGCTGTCGAATCGTCCACCGCTGTTGTCCAGCGTGTTGCCGGTCAGGGTGGTAACACCCTTGGCGGTGATCAAACCTTTGCTCTGGTTGATCAGTTTGGCCACGGTGAGCCCGAGGTCGCTACCGGCAAGAACTTTGCCGCCGTCGCTGTTATCCAGACGCTGTCCCTTGATGTTCATCAGCAGGCTGCTGGAGATTTCGCCTGTGCGGTTATCAATGTCATCGACTGTGAGACTCATTGTTTTTTTGCTGCCGATCACCCCGCCGTTGCGGTTATCGAGGGTCTTGCCGGTCAGGCTCAGGTTACCCAGAGCGGCCATTGCACCGCCCTGCTGTTGCAGCAGACCGATCGTTGCAGTCAGATCGCCCTGACTGGAGATCCGGCCCGCGGCGTTTTGCACTTCGTCGGCCTTGAGGTTGACCGGCCCGACAGCGCTGATCAGGCCGCCGCTGTTATCCAGACGTGTGCCCGTGTAAGCGATACCGGCCTTGCCGGTGACCTGGCCTTTGTTGCGATTGTCGAGCAAGCCGCTGACGCGCACCGTCAGGTTGCCATCGCTGACCACTACACCGGCATCGCGGTTATCCAGGCTGGCAGCGTTGAGATTCAGCGACTGGCCGGAACCAAGTAAGCCAGCACGGTTATCCAGCGCGCCACCGAGGTCGATAGTCAGGCCCAGATCACCGAGAATCTGCCCATTGCGGTTGTTCACCGTACCGGCGTTGAGCCGAGTGGTACCGCCGCTGGACACTTCGCCGTTGCGGTTGTCCAGCGCTCCCGCCGTGATCGCGGTAGTTTGCCCGTTGAGTGTGCCACCCAGGTTATTCAGGGTTTGCGTGGTATTGACCGTCAGATTGCGGCTCGCGATCAGGCTCTTGCCAGTGTTGTCGAGGTTTTGTGCACTGAGACTCAAGTCACCGGTGGTGTTGCGGCTGCCGTCAGCATTGACGCCGGCCTCGATTGCGCCAGCGTTGGTAATCTGCCCACCGGCGCTAAGGTTGATGCTGTCGCGGGCCGCAAGGGTTTGGCGGTTGGTCAGGTTGCCCTGAGTCTGCACGTTCAGCGCAGTGCCGGCGTACACCGGCCCGCGTGCATCGAGGCTGGCAGCTTTGACGTTCACCGCGCCAGTCGCCGAGGTATCAACCATGCTCAGTTGGCCGCTGGCATCGAGCTGGATATCACCGCCGCTGGCGATCAGTTTGCCGTCGAGTTTGACCCCGACGCCCGCCTCGGTGCCGACCAGTTTGATCGCCCCGGCGTACATCCCGCCGAGGGCCGAGGAGTCGATGGCCAGTTGTGGTTTGGCACTGCCGTCATCGGCCCGGGCGGTGGCATTCAGGGTTTGCGCGTTGACGTCGTTGCGACCGGCGACAATCGTCAGGTTCTGTGCCTGGAGCTGCGCATTGATCTTCGCGCTGCGGGTGATGATTTCGAACCGATCAACGTTGGTCGCGTTAAGGCCTGCGCCTTCGATAGCGACGCTGCCCTGATCGACCTGAAAACGATCCAGTCGACCGTTGTCGAGCACCGGTTTACCGGTGGTCAGCGTCACCCGTGGCGCGTTGATGAAACCGCAGCCGTTGCAGGTGATGCCGTAAGGGTTGGCCACGATCACCCGCGCCGACTGCCCCGCCACTTCGGTGTAACCGCGCAACTGGCTCGGATTGCCGCTGATGACTTCGTTGAGAATCACCTGCGCCGAACCGCTGTTCTTCAGGTTCGGGTTGTCGATGATGTGCCCGCCCAACTGCGTGACGGAATTCTGAGTCGAGCCGTTGTTGAGGATCAGGCCCTGCGCCGTGACGTTGTAGTCATGGAACTGGTTGTGCGACAGCCCACTGCCGTTAGGCGTGGCGATGTTGATGATCGGCACGCCGTTGCCGGCTCGATCCAGCGAAGTGTTCGGGTTGGCCACGACGATGCCGTCGGCCTGCGCCCACATCGGTTGCCAGAACATGACGTTCGCCAGCAGGAAAGCCAGACCACGTTTGGGCATGCCCAAAAAGGTCTCACGGTTTTTTACGGCCGCAGTCGGCTGATCTGCAAGAAAGGCAAATTGGCGAACATCCATGTCGATGGTCTCTGGAAATAAGTTTTAGAGGAAGAAATCCAGACGGAAATAGATCGGTGCTTCACGCTCGGTGAGCGCGTCCGGTCTTTCCAGAGAGTGGGCAAACGTCACGCTGGCGGCGACGTGTTGGCCACGGGCAAACAACTCCAGCGAGTTGCTCGACATGCGTCCGTGCTGATTGCCGTTGTAGCGACCGTTCTCGATCACGCCCTGGTCGTAACCGAGGCTGCTGCCGTATTCGGCAAATACCGGTTGCAGCCATTCGAGGGTAACCGGACGCGACCAGCGCAGGTCGTTGCGCCAGTAGCCGCCGCTGTCGCCGGACAGCGATTGATCCTTGTAACCACGAATGGAAGACGACCCGCCGAGGCTGGTGCGTTGCGAGCTGAACAGCACGTCTTCGCTGTGCTGGCCGGTCATCAGGCTACTGAAGCTGAAGGACTCGCCCAGTACTTTGAACGGTTGCAGATAGCTCAGGGTTGCGGTGTATTTACGATAGCGCGCGTCCGGTTCGCCGGGGCCCGGATCGTGGCTGCCCTGCGCATCGAATGCGCCGATGCCCTGCTGCATGCCGGCGTCGAAGTTGACGAAGGCACTGCCGATGCGTCGACCATGGTTGAAACCGAACTGCGCTTCGCTGATGCGGTTACTGCTCAGTTTGAGTTTGCTGTCTTCGATGTAGGCGTTGGTGCGCAGGTACGACAGACCGGTGCTGAGCGAGGTCTTGCTGACCGAGTCACGGTAGATCACCCGCTCGGCGCGCACTTGATGGTTTTCGCTATCGCCGGTCTGCTTGAAGTTGTAGCCGTTGGCAGCGATCTGTGAGCGGTACTCGCTCTGGCTGTAGCTGTAGTTGAAATTCCACCAGCCCCACGGCACGTTGTAATTGAGCATGGCGTTGTTGGAGGTGTGCTGGTGATCGGTCATCGCATCGTGACCGCCGCGCAGGTTCAACTGATCAGCCAGGCCCAACGGGCTATCCCAATCGAACGTCGTGCCCCACTGTTGCTCACCGGTGCTGCGCTGGCCGTCGTTGCTGCGCGACAACCCGGCTCGCCACGGCTTCTGCGGGGAGTTGGTGACCAACACCTCGCTGCCGCCGACGTTCTTGCCCGGCGCCAGCTCCATTTTGGCCTGATTGGATGGCAAGCGATTGAGCTGATCGACCATCTGCTCGATCTCGCGCAGGTTGACCAGCTCACCGGTCGTACCCGGAAACGCCATCGCCAGTTCGCGCTTCGAGAGCTTGCTGTTCTCGGCGCCCTTCATGCCTTCAAGCTTGCCCTCGACCACCAACACTTTCAGATGTCCGCCGGACAAATCCTGTTGCGGCAGGTACGCACGGCTGGTGACCAGACCTTTTTCGATGTAATGGTCAGTGATGACTTTCAACAGTTCGTTGAGCTGCGGCACACCCAGACACTGATTGATGTACGGCTTCAGCAGGCGCGTTTTATCACTGTCGGAAAGACTGTCAGCGCCCTTGAGCTCGATGTCCTTGATCTCGAAACAGCGAGTATCGGTCGGGGCCACCGGTTGCGCCGGCTTGGCTTCTTTGCCGGGCAGATCCTTGAGCTCTTCGAGACGCCGCTGTTGCTCTTCGAGCAAGCGATTCTGGCGTTCACGGATCAGGTCGGTTTCACCGGGGGTGGGTGCAGCAACTGCAGACTGGAGCGGAGAAAGGCACAGCAAAGCCAGGCACAACCTCGCCGCAAGGGCGGGTGAGTACATGTTCGATCCCTCGAGACGGAGAATGACATCAAAATAGTGGCGCGATATTAGATGGCCATCATTTTGACGTCAAACATATGTTTAACCGTCTGTCAGTGTTTAACACCCAGTTGGGTAGCGACTTCTTGCGGCGCCAACTGGCGGCCATCAGCGGACAACAGCTCTAGCTTGCGGATCGGCTGGCGTTTTTGCGCATCAACCATGACCGAACCGGGCTCGCCGGGCTCGTACATAAACTCTCCACCCCATTGCGACAGCGCGACGATTACGGTCTGCAACGCCTTGCCCTTCTCGGTCAGCACGTACTCTTTGTAGGCGCTGCCGTCAGATGCTGGCACCAGTTGCAGAATCTCCTGCTCGACCAAGCCCTTGAGCCGGGTGCTGAGCATGTTTTTCGCAATCTCCAGGCTTTTCTGGAAATCATTGAAACGACGGATGCCATCCAGCGCATCGCGAATGATCAGCAACGACCACCAGTCGCCGATCAGATCCAGCGTCCGGGCAATCGGGCAGGCATTGCCTTGCAGGCTTTTGCGCTTCACGTCGTGTTACTCCGTTGAAAAGTATTGGCCAGACCTTTATCAGCTATAAGGCCTCGCGGTTGCATCTTACAACTGCAACCTGCGTAAAGGACAACGCAGCAACCCAGCACTTGCGTACAAGTTGTCGAGCCGATTTACGCGGATAGTCAATCGCGCCACTTCGGCACTCGACCGCACCCCCTACGCAAGGAGTTTCCATGAGCACATTCACCACGCAAGACGGCACCGAGATCTATTACAAGGATTGGGGCAGCGGCAAACCGGTGCTGTTTAGTCACGGCTGGCCACTGGACGCCGATATGTGGGAATACCAGATGGAATACCTGAGCAGCCGTGGCTACCGCACGATTGCTTTCGACCGCCGTGGTTTCGGTCGCTCCGACCAGCCATGGACCGGTTACGACTACGACACTTTCGCCGATGACATCGCTGGGCTGATCAATCACCTCGACCTGCGCGACGTGACGCTGGTCGGTTTCTCCATGGGCGGCGGCGACGTCAGCCGCTACATCGCCCGCCACGGCAGTGAACGCGTTGCCGGTCTGGTATTGCTCGGCGCGGTGACGCCGCTGTTCGGCAAGAAACCGGACTTCGCCCAAGGCGTCGACAAGTCGGTGTTCGACGGGATCAAGGCCGGCCTGCTGAAGGATCGCGCGCAATTCATCGCCGACTTCGCCGCACCGTTCTATGGCACCAATCAGGGCCAGAAAGTCTCCGATGGCGTGTTGACCCAGACCCTGAACGTCGCCCTGCTCGCCTCGCTCAAAGGTACCGTGGATTGCGTCACCGCGTTCTCGGAAACCGACTTCCGCCCGGACATGACCAAGATCGACGTGCCGACGTTGGTGATCCACGGTGACGGCGATCAGATCGTGCCGTTCGAAACCACCGGCAAACTGGCCGCCGCGCAAATCAAGGGTGCTGAGCTGAAAGTCTACGCCGGTGCGCCCCACGGTTTTGCGGTGACGCACGCCGAAGCACTGAATGAGGATTTACTGGCCTTCCTCAACCGCTGAGATACAGCGCTGGCCGGATTTGCATCCGGTCAGCGAACGTTTCGATAGAGCATCAACCGCGCACTTTCATGCAGCCCGCGGGTCAGTTCCAGCAAGCGCTGAAACTCCTGCGGATGCTGCGCGGCGACGTCATCCAGCGGCGTGTTCGACGCCAGGTCATGCATTGTCGGAGAGCTGCCGTCGTGCTGCATTTGCAGCAGGTGGTTTTGGGTGACGCCGCCGATCAGCGGGAAAGTCCCTTCGCGCAACACCAGCGGCACCACTCGCTCACCTTCCGGGGCTGGCTGCTGAATATCCCGTCCCATCGCGCCTTGAGTGAAGGCGACACCGGCCATGCCGGCCACCGTTGGCAGCAGGTCTGCGAGGCCTACGGCTTCATCGATCACCCGCGGTTTGAGCAGACCCGGCGCGTGGATCAGCATCGGCACATGATTGCTTTCCAGCCCCAATTGTTCGAAGGCCGGCGGCATGTGCGGGATCTGGCTGATGCGGGTGTTGTGGTCGCCGAAGAACACGAAAATCGTGTTGTCGTAGTAACCGCCCGCCTTGGCCATTTCCATCAACTTGCCGATGTTGAAGTCGAGCAGGCGCACTGCGTTGTATTGCTCGACGCTGCGTGAACCGGCGGCCTGAACCTGTTCCAGCGACAATTTGCTGACCTCAAAGCCGTCATTGTCCTTGGGAATGGTGAACGGCCGATGGTTGCCCGAGGTTTGCATATAGGCGAAGAACGGCCGGTTCTTAGGCAGGTCACGCAAAATCCGGTCGCCTTCCTTGAACAGATCCAGATCGGAAATGCCCCAGACATCAACCCGTGGCGAACGCCAGTCGCGCTCTTCATAGAGGCGCACGCCGTCGATGCTTTGTTGAATCAACGCATTGATATTGGCCCAACCGGCATTGCCGCCGATCATGTAGAGCTTCTGGTATTCGGTGAAGTCGTTGATCACCGTGTGCTGACGAGTAATCAGCGGATGGCGGGTGGCGGTCTCCTGGCGGGTGACGTCGGGCACGCCAGTGATACTCGCCCAAACGGTTTTCGCGGTGCCCGTGACCGGCACATAGAAGTGCTTGAAGAGCCAGCTCTCGGTGGCCAGACGATCAAGGTTCGGCGTCGGGTTCAACGGATTTCCATATGCGCCGACGGCACTGGTGCCCAGGGATTCGAGCATGACGAACATCACGTTCGGCGCACCCGCCACTTGATACGGCTGCGCAGCTTGATGGCGCGCAAAAGTCAGGGTCTGCGGATCAGGTTGATCGACGCCAAGATACCGCGCGACAACCGGATAATGCTCGCGCACCTGCGCTTCATCGAACTGAGCCTGTCCCGCCTTGAGCGTGTCGTAGAGAAACAGCACCGGATTGAGCCCGACCGCAGCAATCTGCGCATTGCCGGAAAAGAACGCATCGCTCCAGCGCAACGGCACCGGGTTTTCCAGATTGAGGTTGTCCACTCGGCCCAACAAGGCCAGCAACACAACGACGAATCCCAGGCTGCTACCGACTACCAGCGAGGTGCGGCGGATGACCTTCGGCTCGCGTGCCAGCGTCAGGCGTTCCAGCTGCAAAAACCCGTAGAACCACAGGCCGAGAACCGCCAGCCAGCCGAGCACGATCCACAGCACCGGGTAGGTTTCCCAAACCATCTGCTGCGAGATCTGCGCATCCTCCAGATAGCGTAAAACCGTCGCATTGATCCGTACGCCAAGGTAGGCGTAATGGCCGAAATCGATGATGTACACCAGCCCGACAACGCCCAGTGCCAGCAGCCAGTAGCACCGCGCCACAGTGCGCAACAACGGCACCCGCGTCAGGTTCCAGCGCGGCAGCCACGCCAGTATTGCCAATGGCAACATCAGTAACAGCGCCAGCCGCAGATCAAAGCGCAGGCCGATGCCGAGGGTTTCGCGCAGTTGCGGATTGGAGGCAAGTTGCGCGACATCGATGCCGGAAAAGCCCAGCACAAATGCCAGCCTGAGCAAGGCAAACAGCAAAAATGCCAAGCCCGCCGCGCCCACGCCATAGCGCAGACGTCGTGATTGCAACCAGCCCATCGTTGACCTCAGTGTCAGTGGATTAAAGAGAAGGTGCCGCGACGGCCGGTGCGCTGCGAAAGCGCTGCCAGACTGTCTGGATCACAAGCGAGATGCCGGCCAACAGGCAGTAACCCACCAGCAGCGGATCGATCAGGTAATCCCAATAATTTTCCGAAGCTTTGAGGCGCAAGGCGAAGGCCAGCGTGCCGAGCGCGAGCATCCACACCGCCAGCGCATTGCGCAGCCACAACAGCGCCAATGCAGCCAAGCCGATGCACACAATCATCGGCCGTGGATTGAAGCCCCAGCGATACGGATCGACATAGGTCAGGCCCATCGTCGCCGGGTACAGCACCGCCGCCAGCAGCACAAACAAGCCCAGCAATTGAGCGCGTTTGAGCGCCGGCAGCGGCTTGACCACACCCAGTCGCAATAGGCTGGCCCAGCCCAACAGCACCAGCGTGGTGATCGCCAGATCGTCGGTAAAACTGCGCACGTAAGCCGCCAGCGGCAGATCATTAACCGAGATAAAACTGACCAGCGCCAACGCTGGCAACAGCCACGGACGCCAGCGCCGGGTAAAGCCGAAGGAGCCCAGCAGAACAAAACCGAGCAGGATGAAACTCAAATGGGCTTGCCAGAGAAACAGCATTACAGGCGCTCCGCCAACCAGGCATCGTTGAAGCTGACATGTTTGATAAAGGTGTTATTCCACGAATACACCAAGTGATAGAGACCATCGGTGCCACGGCTGAAGTACGGGTACTCGTACTCGAAATCACAGCCTCGCGGCTTGCACACGCGGTAGTCCAGATTGCTCAGGAAACGTTGTTCCAGCGGCAAGCGCCGAGCGCCGCTGGAGGCGCGAAAGCCTTCACCGATGATTGCCTTGTAGGCTTGCGGCGAGAACGGCTGACCGAGTGGATCGGGAGACTGATCAAGGTCGATCACACTGCGCCAGTGTTCAAGATTGGCATCGGTGCCGTACAGGCTGAGTTTGAAGCGTCCGTCCTGCAGATCGTTGAGCGCCACCAACAAACCGTCATCGTCAGTACCGACCGCCGCCAGTGACGAGTTGGGATTGGCCGGTTCCAGTGGATACGGCTCGCTCCAGGTTTGCCCGGCGTCTTCGGTGCGGCTGGCCAATACGCGGTGATGGGTCTCGCCGGCATAACGCAACATCGCCACGGCGCGGCGACCGTCGAGCGGCACGATGGTGGGTTGCAACGAGTGCTTGCCCCGGCTGATGCGGAATTTGTCGATCACCTGACCGTCCGCGCTCAGGTACAGGTATTCGGCAAATTTGCCCATGAATTCGTGGTACACCGGCAAGCCAATCGAGCCATCGGCATGGAACACCGGCGCGGCGCGCACCAGGGTGCTGATGTTGAAAAATGGCGAGGTAATCAATTGTCTTGGCGTCGACCAGTTGCGGCCAAAGTCATCAGAGACCATCACGTTGATCGCACTGGTAGCCCAGCCGCCCACGGACACCGAAACGTAAAACATCCACAGACGCTGATCCGGTGCCAGCGCGATCACCGGATTGCCCAGTTTGCGGATGTAGCGCCGCGTGCCGTCGCGGGTTGATTCGCGGGTCGCCAACACTTGTTCGGCGCCCCACTCGCCGCTGCCGGAATCGAAGCGTGCGGTACGGATCTGTACATCCGCCGCGCCCTCACGCGAACCGGCAAACCACGCGGCCATCAGATCACCGCCGGGCAGCGCAGTGACGGAAGATGAATGGACAAAATCCTTGAGTTCGGAAGACACGAAACGGCTGTTGTACAGCGGCTCCGGCGCTTGCAGCGAAGCATCAACCGACGGCGTCGCCAACGCGAAAGGCGCCAGCACATGCTCCGGATGACTGCGCCAGGCAGCCACAAAAATCAGGCTCAGCGCCAGGCTACCGGCGATGAATTTCAAGCGAAAGGACAACGCGCGCATAGTCAGCTCATGGCAAATGCAGGATGGAAAACAGCGGAAAAACATCCTTGTCAGCGCGTCGTATCGTCCGGTAATCGGCGACGGCGTCCCGTGAGCATCGACAACGGCAAGTTGTCGCGGACCTGAAAGCTTTCAAACACGGCGGCGGCAATGTGGATACACACCAGCGCCAACAAAATATCGGCGGCAGTTTCGTGCACTTGCAGCGGCCAGTCGGCGCCCCACAAGGCATCGACTTCTTCCATGCCCCAGCCGCTGAGCCCTACGGTCAACATCGCCAGCAACATCAGCAGCATCACCAGCGCACCGATCGGCGAGTGCCCGAGACGATGCTCGGGTCGGCCATTAATCAGCGACCGCACGTGCGCCGACAACCTGGTCGGCGTCGGCCAGAAGTCTGACCAGCGCGCACTGCGCGGCCCGACAAATCCCCACAACAGGCGCGCCAGCAGCCAGCCCATGGCGTAATAGCCGAGCCAGACATGCCAGTCATCACCGGCCTCATTGAAAAAGTAGTTGGCGACGAAGACGCCCGCGATGGACAGATGAAACAGCCGCACCACGGGGTCCCACAGTCGCAGGGTGTCGCTCGGCATCAGCCCTTGATCTCGGTCTTGACCGCTTTACCGGTGACCGGATCGTGGTAGATCTCGACTTTGCGTTTGTCCTTGTCGAAGCCGTAGATCTCGTAGCAGTTGCCGTCGGTGACTTTGAATTTGCTGATCTCGTAGCCCTGGGATTTCAGCTGTTCCTGAAACGCCTTCTGGTCCTGCCATTGCGAGCGTTCCGCCGTGGTGCATTGCGGGCCGGCAATCGCCAGTGGGCTTGCAACAATCAGGGACAACAGCAGAAGTTTGCGCATGGAAACACTCTCGCTAGATGAGGAAAGGCCTCACTGTGCAAAACCAAGCTTAGTGAAAGCTTAGTTGGCAACGAGCGGTTACATCTTTCTCGTCGGATGGCCTGCCACGCCTGCTCTCGCAGCGGCATGATGCCGCCGATCCAGCGCCCTATTTCCTACAGAGAACCAGCCATGCGCCTACTTCTGGTCGAAGATGACCGTGCCCTCGGCCAAGGCATCCGGGTCGCCCTCGGCAGCGAAGGCTATACCCTCGACTGGTTGCAGGACGGGGTCAGCGCCTTGCATGCCCTGCGCAGTGAAAGTTTCGATTTGCTGCTGCTCGACCTCGGCCTGCCACGGCTTGATGGTCTGGCGTTGCTGCAACAGTTGCGCGCCGAGCAACTGGACTTGCCGGTGCTGATTCTCACCGCCCGCGACGGCACCGCCGAGCGCATTGCCGGTCTGGATGCCGGCGCCGACGACTACCTGATCAAACCCTTCGATGTCGACGAACTCAAAGCGCGCATTCGGGCCCTGCTGCGGCGCAGTCAGGGCCGTGCGCAACCGGTGCTGGAACATGCCGGCGTGTGCCTCGACCCGGTCAGCCAACAGGTTTCCTGGCAAGGCAACGACGTGGTGGTGACACCGATGGAGTATCAGTTACTTCATCAACTGCTGGCGCGCCCGGGCAAAGTCGTCACCCGCGAACGCCTGTCGCGGGCGCTGTACGGTTGGCAGGAACGCGTCGAGAGCAACACCCTCGAAGTGCTGATCCATAACCTGCGCAAAAAACTCTCGACCGAGTTGATCCGCACCGTGCGCGGCGTCGGTTATGTGCTGGAGCTCAAGCCATGAATTCGATACGCACGCGCATCTTGGTGCCGGTACTGATTCTGCTGTTGATCGGCGATGTGCTGATCAGTTGGCTGGTGCTGCGCGACAGCCACCATGAAATCGAAGAAGTGTATGACGCCCAACTCGCGCAAAGCGCCCGTCTGCTGCAAGGCGTCCTGGCGCAACGCGCACCCGGCGACAACGACTGGGGCCGGTTGTATCAGGCGTTCGACGCAGCCATGAGCCGCGTCGGCGATGGCGAAGCCGCGCACCCTTACGAGACGCGCCTGACGTTTCAGGTCTGGCGCAGCGACGGCCAATTGTTGATGCGCTCTGCCGAGGCACCTGAACTCAAGGAGCCACCGACCACTTTCGGTTCGCATGACTTGATGGAGAACGGCCGCGACTGGTGCGCCTTCCTGCTCAAGGACCCGCAACAGGGCCTGTTGATCTGGGTCGGCGAGCGCGACGACATTCGTCAGGATCTGATCGAGCGCATCGTCGGCCATACCCTGTGGCCGAGCGTGATCGGTGTGCCGCTGCTCGCCGCGCTGATCTGGCTGACCATCGGCTGGGGCTTGCAGCCATTGCGCGCAATGGCACAAAGCATTCGTGGGCGCGACACCGAGACGCTGAAGCCGCTGCACCTCAGCCCCCTGCCCCACGACCTCGAACCGATGCAAACCGCGCTTAATCGCTTGCTGCAGCAGATCGACAATCTGCTGGCGCGGGAACGGCGCTTTATCGCCGACGCCGCCCACGAACTGCGCACGCCGCTGGCGATCCTGCGCATACACGCGCAAAACGCGCAATTGGCCGCCACGCCAGAGCAACGCGAGGAAGCGCTGGAGTTTCTGGTCAGCGCTGTGGATCGCGCCACGCGCATCGCCAGTCAACTGCTGACCATGGCGCGCATCGAGCCACGTCTGGCCAACCCTGACAGAAGCCCGGTGGAACTGACCGCGCTGGTGCGAGAAGAACTGGCTGAACTGGCGCCACTGGCGCTGGAAAAAGACGTCGAACTGATCCTCGACAGCGACCACCATTGCCCGGTGGAAACAGATCCGGTGGCGCTGGCCATTGCCCTGCAGAATCTGGTGACCAACGCGCTGAACTTCGCCCCACCGGGCAGCGAGGTCCGCGTGCAGGTCCAGCCGCAAGCGTCCGGCGCGGTGTACATCAGCGTCGAGGACGCCGGCCCCGGCATCGACGAGCAAGAGTATGCGCGACTGTTCGAGCGTTTCTACAGCCACGGCCACGGCAATGGCGCCGGGCTGGGGCTGGCGATTGTGCAGATGATCGTCGGCAAGATCGGCAGCACGTTGCAGTTGTATAACCTGCCGCAGGGCGGTCTGTGCGCTGAGTTACGGATCAACGAAGCCCAACAATGTTGAGCCTTGACGTCACCTTCGTGGCGAGGGGATTTATCCCCGTTGGGTGCGAAGCGCCCCAGCTTTCCGAAAGTACGGGCCTGCTGCGCAGTCCAACGGGGATAAATCCCCTCGCCACAAAAGCAGATTGAAGTCTGTAAATCAGTATCAGTTTGCGGTTTTAACGAAATTTTCATATTTGCCCGTCTACCATCACGCCCCTCGTTGGGGAGTAGCCTGCTTTCGATTCCGTCGAAAGCGTTCGTATCAACATTCTCGGCAACATGCCGTGGTGCGAACACCTTTTGGTTGGTGAGACCGACGACACATCCATGCCTAAAGTCGGGCGTGTGGTTGTGTCGTTGACTCATAGCCCGACTGGAAGTATTCCCGTGAATCCCGTTTCCCTCATATTCCTCGCTTTGGCCATGTCCACGGATGCGTTCGCAGCCGCCATCGGCAAAGGCTCGAGCCTGCACAAACCACGCCTGCGCGAAGCACTGCGCACCGGTCTGATCTTCGGCGTCATCGAAGCCATCACCCCGATCATCGGCTGGCTGATCGGCCAGGCCGCTACCCGTTGGGTCGCTGAATGGGACCACTGGATCGCCTTCACCCTGCTGCTGATTCTCGGCCTGCACATGATCTACAACGGTCTGAAGCACGAAGAAGAGGAACAGGAAAAACCCGGCAAACACTCCTTCATGGTCCTCGCGGTCACTGCATTTGCGACCAGCATCGACGCCCTCGCCGTCGGCGTTGGTCTGGCGTTTGTCGACGTCAATATCTGGGTTGCGGCGGCGGCCATTGGTCTGGCAACCATGACCATGGTGACCATTGGCGTAATGCTGGGTCGAGTGTTGGGCACTGTCGTCGGCAAGCGTGCGGAAATCGTCGGTGGTGTGGTGCTGATGATCGTCGGCGCGACGATTTTGTATGAGCACTTGGCTGCCTGATATCAGGCCTGAATCAGCTCCGCCAGTGTCAACGCGTTGCCTGACGCGGCGCCACTGGCGGTGTTGTCGAAGATGCACCAGACAGTGGCGCCTTCGGCAGCGGCTGATTGCATGTCTTGCGCCAGCCTTTGCAGATAAGGCACGTCATAAGCGCTGTGATAAATCCGTGGCGAACCGTGCAATCGCCAGTACCTCACGCCCATCCAGCCGCATGCTGAAGAATCAGTGCTGATTCGTGAAGGATCGACCTGCGCCTGAGCAACTCGATAAGCCATCAACATCGGCTCGGCTGCCACCCAGGAGTCATGTCGCGGTTCGAGTATCACTGCCCCATCAAATCGTTGTCGCAGTGCCACGAAAAATCCTTCAACTATCGCCGGATCAAACACCAGCGACGGCGGCAATTGCACCAACAGACAACCCAACCGATTACCCAACCCGCCACACTGGGCAAGAAACTCCTCAAGCGCCTGATCACTCTGGGCCAGACGCAACTCGTGGGTTATCTGCTTCGGCACTTTCACCGCAAAGCGGAAACCCTCCGGCACCGAATCAGCCCATCGCTCATAAGTCTGCCGACGATGCGGGCGATAGAACGAGCTGTTGATCTCCACCCCATTGAACCGCGCGGCATAACGCTGCAGATGCGTGCCCTCTGCCGGAAACTGCGGCCAATACTCTCGCCCCAGACTCCAGCCTGCGCAGCCAATGAAAATCAAAAAAGCACCCTCGCCGCTTCCCGCATAAAGATTTCCACGGTCTTCGGCCCGATGCCTTCGAACTCCGCCAGACGCCGCTCAAAATCCGCTTGGTCAGCACTGGCTTCGACTATGTTGCTGATCTTCCCGGCGTATTCCTCGTTGAGCTTTTTCGCCAGCGCCAGCAAGCGCTCCGCCGTGGTTTCGTCGTAGCGCACGTAATGCGCCTCACCGAGCATGGCGACAAGTTGCCGATGCGTGCAGTTCGCCAGTTTGCGCGGCGTATCACGCTGATGTTTGTCGGCGATGACCCGAAACGCCTCGGCGGCGATCTCGGCCTGAATGCGTTTGCCCATCAGAAAACTCGCGAGCAGCCATTTGAACAGTCCCTCTTCGGTGACGGGATCAAGGCTGATGTGCAGGTCGTGGGCGCTGACGTTTTTGTTCATCGGGCAATCGCTCCCGTCTCTGGAAAAGGCTTGTAATTAAGGCCTGTAAACGCAGGTTGGCGTTCATTTTTTCCGTGAGAACAGTCGATCAATGGCGAGTCAGCGCGTCAGTTGTTCACCAAGAATGAACAGCGCCATGATCCCCAGCCAGCACAGGTACATCCAGCCGAACAGCCGGACCCAGCCGCGATTTCGCGCCAGTCCCAGCCAGAAAATCAGCACCAGCAGAAACTGGATGCACGCGGTGATGATGATCACCCCATTGCGCCACGACCAACCGCTGTTCGCCGCATAGACTTCCAGCGCCAGCAATAGCAACAACAGCGCATAAATCCGCCACGACGATGCCTGCCGCATGTTCAACGCCCCACCAGATAAAGGGTTGGAAACAACAGCAGCCAGATCGCATCGACCAGGTGCCAATACAGCCCGATCATTTCCAGGCGAGTGGCTTGTGCCCGAGGCGTCAAACGCCCTGTCCTGATCCGCCAATACAACCCCGACACCAGCGCGACGGCCACCAGCACATGCACGCCATGCAGGGCGGTGGTGAAGAAATAAACATTCATGAACAGTCTGGCCGAGGGCAATTGCAGCGCCGGCACCGCAGTAAACCCCGGCAGCAGACCTTCGCGATACTCCAGAAAATACTCCAGCCCCTTGCAGGCCAGAAACAACAGACCCAACCCCGCCGCGCCCAGCAGACACGCCATCTGACGGCGCCGTTGCCGGCGTGCATCGGCGGTCAGGGCCAGGTTCATCAACAGGCTGCTGGTCAGCAGAATCAGCGTATTGGTCGTTGCCAACAGGTAATGCAGACCGCGTACTGCCTGCGCCACGCCGTCCGGGTGCTGCCAGCGATAGAACCACGCCACCAGAATCAGGCTGCCGAACATCATCGCTTCGCTGGCAAGGAACAGCCACATACCCAGCCGCGCTGCTTCGCGCTGTTGTGACCAGCCGCTGAATGGCTCGGCCGGTTTTTGCTCAGAGCGGATCACGACGCGCCTCGGGCGAGTAGTCGTAGGCCTCGAAATCGACGGTCACCGGCGCTTCGAAATTGTGCACCGGCGGTGGCGATGGCACGCGCCACTCAAGCCCGGCCGCCTCCCATGGATTCATCAATGCACGCTCGCCCCAACGCAGCGAACCCAGCAAATAAAAGAACGGCAGCACATACGCCAGCGCGAGAATCGACGCGCCAGCGGAGGACAACACATTGAGAAATTGCAGATCAGGATCGTAGCTGTGATAACGCCGGGGCATGCCTAGATAACCAAGCAGGAATTGCGGAAAAAACGTCAGGTTGAAACCACAGAAAATCAGGATCGCGGTAATCTTGCCCCACAGTTGCGAGTACATGCGCCCGGTGATTTTCGGCCACCAGAAATGCAGTGCGCCGAAGTACCCCGCCACCGCTGCGCCGACCATGATGTAGTGGAAATGCGCGACCACAAAATAGGTGTCGTGAGCATGCAGATCAGCCGCAAGCAACGCCAGAAACAGACCGGTCACCCCGCCGATGATGAACAGACCGATAAAGGTCAGGGCAAACAGAAACGGCGCGGTAATGGTCAGATCACTCTTGTACAGGGTCGCGCTCCAGTTGTAGGCCTTGATCGCCGACGGGATCGACACCAGGAAACTCAACAGCGAAAACACCAGGCTGGCGTACATCGACTGCCCGGCGACGAACATGTGATGCCCCCACACCAGAAAACCGATCACCGCGATGGCTACACTGGACCAGGCGACAAATCGATAACCGAAAATCCGTTTGTGCCCTGACGCAGTGATCAGCTCGCTGACAACCCCCATCGCAGGCAGGATCATGATGTACACCGCCGGATGGCTGTAGAACCAGAACAGATGCTGGAACAGCAAGGGATCGCCGCCCAGGTTCGGGTCGAACACACCGATATTGAACAAGTGCTCGGCGGCGACCAATAGCAGCGTGATTGCCAGCACCGGCGTGGCCAGCACGAGGATGATCGAAGTCGCGTACATCGCCCAGATGAACAGCGGCAGGCGCATCCAGGTCATGCCCGGCGCGCGCAGGGTATGCACGGTGACGATGATGTTGATGCCGGTGAATATCGAAGAAAATCCGGCAATGAACACTCCGCAGATCACCGCCACCACATGCCCGTTACTGAACATCGTCGACAGCGGCGTGTAGAAGGTCCAGCCGGTATCGACCCCGCCGAGCAACAGCGCCAACAAGGTGAACAAGCCACCGCCCAGCAGCAGATACCAACTGAACAGGTTCAGGCGCGGGAATGCCATGTCTCGCGCACCGATCATGATCGGCACCAGAAAGTTGCCGAACACGCTGGGAATCGACGGAATCAGAAAGAACCAGACCATGATCACCCCATGCAGGGTAAAGGCACGGTTGTAGCCATCGGCGGTCAGCAGATCGCCCTGCGGCGTGACCAGTTCGATGCGAATCAGGCTCGCGGCCAGACCTCCGACAAAGAAAAAGAAGGTCACGGTGATCATGTACAGCACCGCAATGCGCTTGTGGTCGCGGGTCAGAAACCACGACCACAAACCCTGTTTGTGCAGATAGCTGGGCGAACTCATTGATGCTCCCCGGACGGCGTCGCAGGCAATGAGCGCAGATACGCCAGCAGACGCTGCACCGCCTCTTCGTCCAACAAATTGCTGTAAGTCGGCATGATCGGCAGGTAGCCGGCGACCAATTGTTTTTGCGGAAACATGATGCTGTCACGCAGATAGGCATCATCAGCGGTGACGCGACTGCCATCGGCCAACTGCACCGAACGGTTGAACACCCCGGCCAATGGCGGCGCATTGCCCGAATCGTGACAACTGCCGCAGCCATATTGGCGGTACAGGGTTTGCCCCTGACTGGCGAGATCGGCGGCGCTGCCGTTGGCGGCCAGCCAGTGTTCGTAGTCGCCGGGGTCGAGCACCACCAATCGGGCCAGCATCGCAGCGTGGTCGGTGCCGCAGTATTCGGCGCAATACACTTCATAGGTGCCGGCGTGTTCGGCCTGAAACCAGAGCATGCTGTAGCGCCCCGGCAGCACATCCTGCTTGATCCGCAGGCTGGGAAAAAACAGGCTGTGAATCACGTCCTCGGAAATCATCGTCAGCTTCACCGGGCGCCGCGCCGGGACGTGCAAGGTGTTGATCTCGCGCTGTCCACCTTGATGCTGGAATTTCCACATCCACTGCCGCGCCGTGACCTGTACTTCCAGAGCATCGGCGGGTGGCGTGCGCGCATAGAAAAACAGCCGCGCAGAAAACCCGAAAATCACCAGCGAGCCAATGAATGGCAGGATGATCCAGGCCAGTTCGATCGGCAGATTGCTCTGTGGGCGGTGATCGCGATCGGCCTTGCGCCCGCGACGGTAACGCCAGATAAACAACCAGAGCGCGACGAACACCGGCACCACGAACAGCGCCATCATCCCGGTGAAACCGATCACCAGCCAATCGACGGACGCCGCATAGTCCGAAGCCTGATCCGGCCACAAATGCAGGAAGCGCTCGTTCATGCCTGCCTCCGTCGATCGCGGCGCAATGCCAGGCCAATGAACAGACCCATCCCCAGCGTCGTCGCCACGCCGGCGATTTGCAGCCACAACATGATCCGGCTGTTGTAGGTGCCGCTTTGCGGGTCGTAGTGATAACACAGCAACAGCAACTGCTCGGTGAGCGTTCCGAGCTTGCCCTGCCCGGCTTCAGTCAGCGCCAGGCGCAGATCATCATCCTGATAGCCGAGGCCGTAGAGCCAGCGCGACAGTCGCCCATCGCCGGTCAGCACCGCGACCGCCGAACTGTGCGCGTATTGCTGTTGCTGCGCATCGAAGCGGTATCCAAAACCCAGCGACTGCGCCAGCGCCTGACTGGCTTCGGCGTTTGCGGTCAGCAGATGCAGACCGGGTTCGGTAGCGAGTGTCGGCCAGTGTTGAGTGAGCTTGTCCAGCTCTTCGCGGGCGGCGCTGACGTCCTCGCGAGGATCAAAACTGAAGGCGATCACCTGAAAATCGCGCCCCACTCGATAAGGTTGATGCGCCAACTGACTGAACAGCGTTGAAAGCGCCGCGCCACAGACATTCGGACAGCGGAAGTACAGCGGAATCAGCAATGTCGGGCGGCCATTGAGCAACTCGCCAATGCGCACCGTGCGCCCCTGTTGATCGGTGAACTGCGCCTGCATCGCCACGCTTTCGCCGATTCGCGTGGTATCGATGCCGGCAGCGGAAAACGGGTCGAAATGCTCGGTAGCGCTGACGGGCAGCGCGAGCATCAGTAGCAGCGCAAGAACCAAACGCTCAAGGCCCATTGGCATGCTCCCCGGCGTTGGGCCAACCGCGTTCCAGCAACAGCTGCCGCGCCTGATCCAGCGGCAGATGGACGATGCGCTGTTGCTGGTCAACCCAGCCAAAGCTGTTGAGATGGATACGCTGAGCGTCGAGCTGCCGTTCGCCGTCCTGTCGCGGCCGGGATTGCAAACGCGGTTCGGGCGGCAGCAGGCGCTCACGTTCGAGCGTGCTTAATGACGGCTGTTGCGCTTGACCGCGCTGCTGCTCGCCATGCAGCCACCACGCGATCCCGGTCAGGCACAACGCGACTGCGGCCAGCAATAACGCAAGCATGCTCCAGACCCTCGCGCTATCGACTCGATTGGCTTCGTAGCCGCGCCGCGTTTCAGCTTTCATCGCGCCTCCTCTGCCAGTGCCACCGCCACCAACCGCACAAACCCAGAGCGTAGACGCCCTGGCACAGCAGCGCGATGGCTGCGGCGCCAATGGAAAATTCCGGGAAGATCGACGGCAGGCTGAACCAGATCGACTCAAGCGTTCCCAGCAGCAAAATCGCCACACAACCGCCGACGAGGATGCCGCGCCGGGTGCCCCACGGCGCGGCCAGCCCGAACAGGCACAACAACTGGCCGCCGATCAACAAGCCGCTGAGCACACCCCAACCACCGTTTTCACGCAGGAGATACCACCGGGTTTCGTGTTGCAGATTTACCGACCAGATAATCAGGTACTGCATGAAATGCACGTACGTCCAGAACGCCAGCGCACTGACCAGCAAGCCGCGCAGCACCTGACGTTGCGCAACGGGTAACGGCACGACGTTCCAGCACAGCACACACAGCCCGGCGAATGCCAGCGCAGCCAACAGCTGCCGGGCGATCAACAACAGACCAAACAGGCTGGAAATGAACTCCGCCTGCAACGACATCAGCCAGTCGACCGCCGCTAGACTGGCGAGCAGCGCATACACGATCAGCCCCGGCGCACAGCGCTCGCGGCGCAAGCTCCAGCGTTGCAACAGCAACGCAATGCCTGCGTACAACAGCGTTCGCAAGACAAAAAACCACGGCGACAGCCACACCCCGCGAAAGCCTGATGTATCAGCCTGCATCCACGGATAAATCCATTTCAGCGTCAGCAACACCGGTAATAACATCGGCACCAATAGCAGCAATGCGCTACGCCCCAAACGACTGCCGGGAGCCAGTAGCGTTTGCCAGCGACCTTTGATCAACGGCGTCAGCAGCCCCAACAACAAACAGCCCAGCGCGATATTGCTGGCGTTGATCGCAGCCGCCAACGCCCCGGCGCCGAGCCATTGCGGCTGCCAGATTCCAAGCATCAGTAAACCGATGATCCCGAGGATGGCGAGCAGCGACAGTCGACGCATTACTTGCCCTCCTCGAATGCTTGCTGCAATGCATCGGGCAAGCTGTCCAGCGGCGCGTGCTGACTGAGTTGCAACAGCCGCAGATGGGCGACGATTGCCCAGCGTTGCGCGGGGGGAATGCGTGAGGCGTAACCGGCCATCAGACCTTTACCATCAGCGATGGTCTGCATCAGTTGCGCGTCGCTGAGATTGAGCAGGCGCGCATCGGCCAATGCCGGGGGCGCTGGAAATCCACGCCCGACCACCAAGCCATCGCCCTGCCCGGCCAATCCATGGCAAGGCGTGCAAAAGGTCTGATAAGCGTCCTGACCTTTCGCGAGCAATTCAGCGGTCAGCGGTGGGCGCTGGCCGATGATCGCTTCCTGTTGCAACTGACCACGAGCGACGGTGCCTGCGGGTGGCGTGCGGCTGCTCAAACCGTTTTCGAACAAGGCGCCGGGGCGCTGCGGCTGAATCTTCGCCTGACGCGACATGTCATCGCAGCCGCTGCACGCCAAGGCCAGCAACAGCACCCACGGCCAGCGATTCACGGTTGCACCTCGTGTACATCGAGCGCCCGCTCGGCCAGCCAGGCCCGGGTCAGTTCGGCGTCGAACAGCGGATCGGCGGCATCGATGAACAGAAAGTAGCGGTCATCACTGGCGCCTTCGAAAGCCGCCAGTGCGAACAACGGATGATGCAAGCGCGGCAAACGGCTGCCCCACAACAACGTCAACACCGCCGCCAGCGCAGCTCCCACCACAGCGAACAGAAACGTCACCACCATTATCGACGGCACAGCGATCAACGGGCGGCCGCCGACGTTCAAGGGATAACTCAGCACTGAACCGATCTGCATCCACAACGCCAATGCGATGCCGAGCAACGCACCCACACATGCCACTCGCGGCACCCGGCGTGCCTTTACCGTCAGCAATGGCTCCAGCGCTTCAATGGGGAACGGCGCAAATGCATCGAGACGCCGATAGCCGAAAGCCCGAGCCTGGCGGCTTGCATCGACCAAGGGCTGTACAGCGGCGAATTCGGCGAGCAAGCCGCGCGTGTCATTCATCGCCGCGCTCCTGATGCAGTACCTGCTTGACCTCGAACGCCGAAACCATCGGCACGTAGCGCAGAAACAGGCTGTAGGGCACCAGAAACACGCCGAAGCTGCCGATGAGCAGTGTCCAGTCCCACAGCGTCGGGCTGTACTCGCCCCAACTCGCCAGCAGAAAGTCGTGAGTCTGCGGCGGGATCAGCAGCATGAAACGCTCGGCCCACATGCCCACCAACACCGCCAATGCCACCGCCGCCAAAACCGCCGGACTTCGGCGCATCGACCGCCACCACAACAGTTGCAGCACCCCGACGTTGCAGACCATCGCCAGCCAGTAACTCCAGGCATGCGGGCCGCTGAGGCGGGTCAGCAGAATCTCGATTTCGTGGGCATCGCCGCTGTAGAACGGCATGAACAGATCCGCCAGATAGCCGTAAGCCGTGAGCCAACCGGTAGCCAGCAACAGGCAAGCGAGCATGTCGAGATGGCGCAGGGTGATCAACGCTTCGATGCACAACAGCCAGCGCACGCCGATGGCCAGCAATGCTACCAGCGCAAACCCGGAAAACACTGCACCGGCCACGAAATACGGTGGGAACAGCGTCGAATGCCATCCGCTTTGCGGGCCCATCGTCAGCAGGAACGAGTAGCCGCTGGACACCGCAAACACCAACGGAATCGCCAGGATCGCCAACACTCGGCTGGTGCGCCGCCACAACATCCAGTGCCGCTGCGAACCACGCCAGCCCAACGCCAGCAAGCCGTACAGACGCTGGGCGACGGGGCCTTTGGCGCGGTCGCGAGCGGTGGCGAAATCCGGTATCGCGCCCACCGCGAGAAACAGCAGCGACACCGTCAGGTACGACAGAATCGCGAACATGTCCCAGGCCGTCGGGCTCTTGAACTGCGGCCACAGGCCCATTTCATTCGGGTACGGCATAGTCCAGTAAAACAGCCACGGCCGCCCCAGATGCAGGATCGGATACAGCGCCGCGCAGATCACTGCCATCAGCGTCATCAGTTCTGCCAGTCGATTCAGACTGTTGCGCCATGGCCGTTCGATCAGCAACAGCAAGGCAGAAATGAACGTGCCCGCATGGCCGATGCCCAGCCACCAGATGTAATTGAGGATGCCAAAGCCCCAGTGCACCGGCTGATTATTGCCCCACATGCCAACGCCGTTGGTCAGCAACACCGCAGCGGCGCCGATGTACATCAGCAACAAGGCAATGCCGATACCGAACAGCCAACGCCAGGCCACCCGGTGCGGGAATTTCTGCAAGGGTCCGAACACCTGCTGCGACACTTGCTGATCGGTCAGATCCGGTGGCAGAAAATGCGCGGTGTCATGCAGCAGCGGCTCAGGTTTCATCGCTGGCATCCCCCTCCTCGATCCGCGCCAGATAGCTGGTGCGCGGGCGAGTGCCGAGGGCTTCGAGCAAGCGGTAATGCCGGGGATCACGTCGGCCCTGACTGACCGCGCTGGCGGGGTCGCTGATGTCGCCGAAGCGAATCGCCTGACTCGGGCACGTCTGCTGACATGCAGTCACGACGCTTGCCGGATCGAAGTCATGCGCTTGTTGTTTGTCGTCGATACGTGCGGCACTGATGCGTTGCACGCAGTAGGTGCATTTCTCCATCACACCGCGTGCGCGCACCGTCACTTGCGGATTGCGCTGCGCCTGAATCGACGGCGCAGCGTTGGCGCTCCAGTCCAGCCAGTTGAAGCGCCGCACTTTGTAGGGACAGTAAGACGCACAGGTGCGGGTGCCGATGCAGCGGTTGTAGACCATCTGATTCAGGCCATCGCGGCTGTGCACCGTGGCATTGACCGGGCAACCGGTTTCGCACGGTGCCTGCTCGCAATGCATGCACGGCAACGGTTGAAAGCGTGAGCGCGGAGCGTCCAGCGAGCCCTGGTAATAATGGTCGATGCGCAGCCAGTGCATGCTGCGACCGTTGGCCACCTGTTCGGCACCGACCACAGCGATGTTGTTTTCCGCCTGACACGCGGTGACGCAGGCATTGCAGCCGGTACACAGATCGAGATCGATAACCATGCCCCACTGCGGGCCGCTGTCGGTGGCCGGCGCGTAGAGCGAAACCGGAATCTGCTGCGCCGGCAACTGCGGCGATTGACGCTGGACCACGCGAACCGGTGGTTCTTCATCCTCGGGCAATTGATGATGTGACTGCGTGAACGCCAAGGCATGACGCTCGCCGCTGGCGCGCAGCGAAGCCCCGACAGACAACGTCTCGATAGGTCGTACCGCATAGCCCAGCGCATTGCCGACGCGCCCGGCGTGGCTACGACCATAACCGGCGTACAAGGCAATTACCTGATCAGCCTGTCCGGGTTGCAGCCACGCCGCGCCGCGTATTATCTGCCCGGGCATCAGCACTTCGACGCCGTCACCATTGCGCACACCGATGCGCTCGGCCAGACGCGGCGAAAGGCCGACGACGTTGCTCCAGGTCAGCGTGCTGATCGGTTTGGGCAACTCCTGCAACCAGCCGAGGTTGGCGAATCGGCCGTCCCACACACACGGGTCGGGACGCACCACGGCGTCGAGATCACCGATCTCGTTCAGGTTCAGGTTCAGGTTCAGGTTCAGTTCTACCGCAGCGGCTGGCGGCACTTCGACCGAAATGGCGGCCGGTTCGATCCAGCCATCGGCCAGGGCCTGACGCCATTGCTGTTGTGGGACATGGCGCCAGGTTTCACGGACGAGGCTCAAGGCATCGCTGTCGCCAGAAGTCATCAGCAGCTCGATGACCTGATGCAAGGTGCGGGTCGAATACATCGGCTCGATCAGCGGCTGAACGATGCACGCGCTGCCATCCGCTGCCCGCGCATCGCTCCAGCCGTCGAGTGGATGATTGAGCGGCAAATGCCAGTGACACTGGGCGGCGCTTTCGTCGTAATACAGGCCCGCATGCAGGCGCAGCGGTACTCGCTCGATCATCGCGGCAAAGCCTGGCTCCGGCGCCGAGGTGTACAGCGGATTGCAGTCGAGCAGCCAAAGTTGACTGACATTGCCTTGAGCCAGTTGCTTGCTCAGTTGGTCGAGTGATTCATGAAACTGCCCGGGCTCGTAGCCGAGTAACGGTGGCTTATGCCATTCCAGCGTCTGGCCATGCGCGCCGAGCAGCTGATTAAGGCGCATGACCTGTGCTTGCACATCCTGCGGCGCTTGTTTGCTCAGGCAAATCAGTCCGCGTCCCGGATGCGCCTTGAGGGCCTGCGCCGTCGCGTTGACCCACTGCAACTGCCGCGCACTCAGGCGCGACTGACCATTGATGGTTTCGCCCAATGCCTGACTGAGCGCCAGCACCACGTCCGCCAGCAGTGACGGGGCAATCGCCAGCCTTTTGGTTGCCGCCGCGCCGGTCAGGCTCGGGACACTTTCGGCGACGTAACACAGCGCCGCACCCTGCCCGTGCGCCGCCTGCCTGCGCCGCTCGGCCCAGCCGCGCTGCAACGGAGTCTGATAAGGGCCGCTGCCCAGCGGATCGTCCTCCAGACAGACCAGCACTTCGGCGTTTTGCAAGTTTCGATGAGCGGCCAGCGGTTGCCCGAACACACGCTCGCTGGTACGCAGGGATTCGGTGTCAGCGAACGGTTCGCCGTGGTACAGCCTCGCTTGCGGCCAGCGCTGACGCAGGGTTTCGAGTTGTCGGCCAAGGGTCGGTGAACTGCTGGCGCCGCAAACGATGTGCAGACCTTTGCCGGCGTTGGCATCAAGCAACGCCAACTGCTCGGCCAGTGCCGCACGCACTTGGTCCCAACTGGCTTCACGCCCCTTGAATCGCGGCGACTGCGAGCGGTCAGGGTCGTACAGTTGCAGGATCGCCGCCTGGGTAACGGCATCGCAGGCACCGCCGGACATCGGGTGCTGCGGATTGCCTTCCAGCTTGATCGGGCGTCCGGCGACGGTTTTACCGAGCACCGGTTGCGCGACGCCGGCAAAGGCAATCGCTGTCGCGTACCAAGTGGCGATGCCAGGCGTCAGTTGCTCGGCCTGACGAACGCTCGGCACCGCTTGCTCAGGTGTTTTGCCGCAAGCGGCGAGCCCGGCCATGGCCAACGAAGCAGCCATCAATTGCAGAAAGCGTCGGCGATCCATCAGCGGCGCGCTGCCGGGGAACTCGGCCTCGATCAACGCCTGTCCCTGCGCAGTCGCCGCCAACGCTTCGACGCCACGCCAATACGCCGGGCCTTTGAGCCCGGTGAGTTGTTCACGCAGCGCGGCGAAATCCTGCGATGGGGTGCTCATCGATGGCAGATCCCGCAGTCGGTCAAACCTTGCGGATCAATCTTGCGCTCCTTCATCAAGCGCTCGCCGAGAACGCGACGGTCTTCGTCGGTGTGCCATTGCATCTGCGTCACCTGATCGACCGGGCGCAGGTGCGGCGCCGGATCACGGTGACAGGCCAGACACTGGCCCATGCTCAGTGGCTCGGCCTTGAACATCAGCTGCATGCGATCCACCGCACCGTGGCATTCGCTACACCCAACGCCGGCATTCACATGCACCGCGTGATGGAAATACACGTAATCAGGCAGTTCGACGACGCGCTGCCAATGCAGCGGCTGGTTATCGCTGAGGCTTTTGCGCAGGGGCTCAAGCAGATCGGAATTTTTCCAGATCTGCGAATGGCAGCTCATGCAGGTTTCAGTGGGCGGCAGACTGGCCATCGCGGAGGACTCCACGGAGCTGTGGCAGTAGCGGCAATCGATTTTCAACTCGCCGGCATGGTGGGCATGGCTGAACGGCAACGGCTGCTCGACCACCCAATTACGGCCGGTTCGGTAGTCGGAGCGATCCAGAGCCAATGCCACCAGCAAGCCTCCTGCGAGACCGACAAACAGCATCAGCAGCCCCAGGCGCAGCCAGGTATCGGCCGAGCGGCTGAAAATCTGCGCCATCGCCGGATTCCAATGTTCATGTCCTAAAAGCTATGGCTACGTTTACGCGCAGGAGTTCTTATTTTTTACGCAAATTGATGTCTGTAGGAGCTCACGAGTGAAACGAGGCAGTGATTTTTTGATCTGGCTTATAGACTTTCCATCATCTGTGTTGCTACGAGAAAGCGGCGGGCCGCACTGGCATGAAGCAAGTCGACTGATGCTTGGGGGGAAACGAGAGCCGCGTACAAACTGTTGATCAAATATCACACCAGAGCGTGAGCAATGTTGATCGTTTGCTCACTGATCCAGAACAGCTACCCGCTGTGTTGTGTACGGGCGAAGGTATACGCCTCTTGGGCTAGAGCTTCGGCGCAACTAAGGTAAAACGTGGCGTGTTTAATGGCGTCGAGTGAGGGAATATATGCTTGTAGGGTGAAAAAATGGTGATCGACGTGATCGCCTCGTGTAAAGGCAGCGAACGTAGGGCCGTCAACACGCTGATGCGTCAGAGAACTCTGCAAATTTTACAAGCAGTTTCCGGTTCGAATATCGCTCGTTCAAGAGTCATCAAAAATCAGGTAGCATCCATAGATTGTGGCATTCAACGGAGATAAAGCATGGCAGGAAAGCCAGTCGCACGACTCGGGGATCCGGGAAGTCACGGCGGAAATATTACCACCGGATCTAGCCCCATCTTTGTTAACTCAATGCCCGTGGCTTTGGTAGGAGATATCTATTCCTGTCCAATTCATGGCAGCAATCCAATAACATCGGGCGCTCCCCATGTATTCGGTTTAGGCAAAGACGTTGCGCATGTCGGCTCGCTGACAGCATGTGGCGCGACGATCACAGCTGGCTCCCCCGATACCTTCGTCGGTGAATCAGGAGGTGGTGCTCCTACCAGCTTCCTCTCGCAATTCCTGAAAGAAAAGACTTTTGTCGAGTTTCAGTTACTTAATGAGAGAGATGAGCCAATCGCCAACGAAACGTACGAATTAACGCTTCCCGATGGCACATTGATGACAGGCGCCCTTGACGAAAATGGCTTCGTCCATGTGGCAAATATTCCAAGGGGAAGTTGCAGTATAAAATTTCCGAAACTTGAAGATACGGAACGTCTTTAATGGTTCAGCCTACTAGAACTACCAATACAACGCAGGCAGCAAAAAATTCAGGTGCATCAGGAAAAACGACGAAGACTAATCAAATAGTCGTGTTGGGGGCTTACATGGAAATACTAGTGGGTGGCCCCTACACCCGCGACAACGAAGAGCATCCTTTTGGACACGCGGCTTTACATGTCGTAGTCGGTAGTAAAGACATTACCTACGATTTTTGACGTTACGGGAAAACTTGGGGGACGTTCGACAGCGAGGGAGAGGGAGTACTGAATGTTTGGACATCCTTCAAGGCGTACATATCCGGAGAAAACAGCTTGGGGCGCACAACGACTGGGTTTGTTTATTTTTTGGACAATGCAAAAGCCGAGGCTGTTATTGTCCACTTTGACGGTATCGTCGCTCAAAAAAAAGAGCTAAGAAAAAAGAATGCAACATCAACCCGCTACGTGCTTCCATCCGACTATCATCCGACCGTTAATAACTGCACAACAGTGACAATTGCAGGCGCTAACATCTCGGGCAAGCCAATCGTCCAGAACCCTTCTAAGTATAGCGAAATGCGGGGCCTATCATTCATTGAAAGACAAGCAGCACGCACACAGAAAACTCCAAAGGATGGGATTTTTATGCCTGCGGACTTGCAAGCCATGCTCGAAGGAAACACCGAGGCGCACTATGACAAGAAGAACGTTTATAAGTAGAAACGTTGGCTTATGGCTGGTGGCAGCTTTAATTTTAAATGCTTTGATATTTGGCTTTTTATTTTTTTACGATAGTACGAGGGCGCACGACATGAAAATGATTAAAACTAAAGAACCATTACTGATTGAAGGACCAAATGGTGACGAAAATTATTATGTCCTACCACTTGGCACTACGCTATATCACGATAAAAGCTTTCCTGAAGGGCATGATCGCTATGTAGTTTACCTGAACCATAAAGGTGCTATTGCCCACGAAGAAGTCCTAATGAAGCCTGAATATGGTGGTTCTTTTATTGATCCTCTATGGCTGTCTAATGTTGATGAAGATACGCTGAAAGAAATATTCAAGCGTTTCCCGCTTTCCAAAAAAGACATCGCTGCAGCAATCAAAGCCAATGAAATCACAAAGGATGATTTGGCCGATATCATCCGCTCGATGCCCGACTGACCGACTTCTAAGAGACTCCTGTCGGTTCTTGGCGGTTGAAAATCAAGATCAAAGATCGCAGCCTTCGCTCCGCTCGACGGCTCCTTCAGGGAGCGGTGGTGGATTCAATGGCGACGGGAATTTCATCCATCGTCATGTAGGAGTTCACGAGTAGAACGAGGCAGCGATCTTTTGATCTGGCTTCTGGGAAATCAAGATCAAAAGATCGCTGCCTCGCTTCGCTTGTAAGCTCCTACAGGGGAGCGCTTGTGGGGGATTATTTTTTCCCGGGTAGGACGGAAGCCAAGACCTGTTTGGCGGTTTGCAGGATGACACCGGTTTCGTCGGGGTCGCCTTTCAGCAGGGTTGTGGCGAATTTTTTCGCCTGTTCGAGTTTGATGTGCGGCGGTAGCGGCGGCACGTTAGGGTCGGTCTTGAATTCGATCAGTACCGGTACATCCGAGGCCAGTGCTTGTTCCCAGGCTGCGGCGACGTCTTCTTCGCGATCGACGAAAATCCCTTTCAAGCCGATGGAAATGGCGAACAGGTGATACGGCACGTCCGGGATACTCTGGGATGCTTCGAACTTCGGATCGCCCTCCATCACCCGCTGCTCCCAGGTGACCTGATTGAGGTCTTCGTTGTTGAACACCGCGCAAATCCATTTCGGGCTCGCCCATTGGCGCCAGTATTTGGCGACGGTGATCAGCTCGGCCATGTTGTTCATCTGCATCGCGCCGTCGCCGACCAGCGCAATCACCTGGCGTTCTGGATAGGCAAATTTCGCGGCAATTGCGTACGGCACTGCGGCGCCCATTGAGGCCAGTCCACCGGACAATGAGCACTGCATACCGCGGCGGATTTTCAGGTCGCGGGCGTACCAGTTGGCGCAGGAGCCGGAGTCGCTGGTGATAATCGAATGATCCGGCAGACGTGGTGACAGCTCGTAGACCACCCGTTGCGGATTGACCGGATCAGCCTTGGCCATTGCGCGCCTCTCAAGGGTTTTCTCCCATGTGCCGCGCCAGCCTTCAACTTTCTTGCGCCATTTACCGGAGGTTTTCTGCTCCAGTAACGGCAGCAGCGCAGCGAGGGTTTCGGCGGCGTCACCGAGCAAGTTGACCTCCATCGGATAACGCAGGCTGAGCATGTCGGGCTGCAAATCGATCTGCACGCCGCGCGCCTGGCCTTCCTTGGGCAAGAACTCGGAATAAGGGAACCCCGAACCGATCATCAGCAAGGTGTCGCACTCGGTCATCAATTTGTAGCTGGGCTCGGTGCCAAGCAGACCAATGCTGCCAGTGACCCACGGCAGATCGTCCGGCAACACAGCTTTGCCCAGCAGCGCCTTGGCGACCCCGGCGCCGAGTTTTTCCGCCACGGCGATCACTTGATCGGTAGCCTGCAAAGCACCGGCCCCCACCAGAATCGCGACCTTTTCGCCGGCATTCAGCACGTCCGCTGCCCGCTGCAAATCCGCCTCATAGGGCACCACTTTCGGCTTGCTGTAGCCGACCCCGGAATGCGCAGTGCCATGCGCTCTGCCCGGCGCTTCGTAGGGAAGATCCTGCAAATCATTGGGCAGGATGATCGCTGTGACACGGCGTTCGCCGACGGCAGTGCGCACCGCCCGATCAAGCAAGTGCCGCACCTGCGATGGCGCCGAGGCTTGTTGCACAAAGGCGCCAGCAACGTCCTTGAACATCGAGACCAGATCCAGCTCCTGCTGATAATGACTGCCAAGCGCCGTGCGCGCCTGCTGACCGACGATAGCCAACACTGGCATGTGGTCCATCCGAGCATCGTAAAGCCCGGTGATCAAATGCGAAGCGCCAGGGCCAGAGGTGGCGATGCACACGCCCAACTCGCCAGTGAACTTGGCATGCGCCGAGGCCATGAACGCGGCCATTTCCTCATGCCGCGCCTGAATGAATTCAATCTTGCCCTTAGCCCGACTGAGCGCGCCAAACACGCCGTTGATGCCATCACCCGGGTAACCAAAAATCCGCGTAACGCCCCACTGACTGAGCCGCTCGACCAGAAAATCGCCCACTGTCGTTGTCATCTCGATCCTCGCCTTTCACCGATTCGTGAAGCTCCCGGCGTGAACATCCGCCGGGAGGTGTAAAGGTCTGGACAGTTGGCTGAAGCGCGAAGTTTCGATTGATTGCCAATCGCTGGACGAGTTTTTTTGAGGCAATCGCCCGCCTCCGCTGTCACTTGAAAACACATGACTGGCGGAGGCTGCAATGACCGACCCGAAACCGACTCCCGTGCAACCCTTGCTTCTGCAACGCAATGGCTGGGTGCCGAACAACCCGCAACTGCCGGTGCTGATTTATCCCGGCGCGATTGCCCTCGAAGGCAACGACCCGGCGGCACTCTTCGAGCAAACGTTCAGCGCCAACGGCTGGCCGCCGCAATGGCGCTACGGGATTTACAACTATCACCACTATCACACCGAAGGTCATGAAGTGCTCGGCATCGCCAGTGGTCATGCGCGACTGGTGCTCGGTGGCCCGGGTGGTCAGGAGCTGGAAGTCAGCGCCGGCGATGTATTGCTGTTGCCGGTGGGAACCGGTCATTGCAGTTTGAGTTCCAGCGACGACTTTCTGGTGGTGGGTGCCTATCCGCCGGGGCAGCATGCCGATATTTGCCGTGAGGCGCCGAGCCGTGAACAGCTGGAAAATATCGACGGACTGCCATTCCCCGACGAGGACCCGGTGCAAGGTGCTGGCGGTGCGCTCGGGCAATACTGGATCAAATAACTTTCAACGATGCGGATGCACAGTCAGCGCCACCAGTTTGATCACCACAGGACGAACAACAAGAATGCACAGAAACGCCACCGGCATCGCCAGCTTGTAGGCGTGCAGCGCATTGCTCAGGTAGTCGTTATCAATTCCGGAGTTGGCGGCGGTGATCACCAGCGACATCAGAAACGCCATGATCGTTGCCATATACAGCGCAAACACATAAGGCGTTGCACGCGCCGACAGTCTGCGTCGGCTCAAAACCAGCGCATCCGAAGAAGTTCTTTGATTCATAGGGCTTTTCCATCCATTGACAGGGAGCCCGCACCTTAGCAAAGCGAAAAACCCTCAACTAGACGGCCAATCACAGGTGCTTTATAAAGCAGAACTTACGAATCAACCCTTCACGGCAGGCCACGGATGAATCTGTTAGCGGCGATTGCGAGCTTTATCAAAGTGGTCGAAGCAGGCTCGATTGTCGGCGCGGCGAAGACTCTAGGCGTCAGCGCGGCGGCCGTGAGTCAGACGATTAATCGTCTGGAAACACATCTTGGCGTACGCCTGTTGCAGCGCACTACCCGCAGCATGGCGCTGACGGAAAACGGCGCGGTGTATTACGAAAAAGTCCGGCGCATCGCGGCTGATCTGGAGTCGGCGCAAAGCTCGATTACCAGTGCCGAATCCGAGCTGCAAGGACGTTTGAGCATCGCGTCCACCTCGGCATTTGGCCGACATGTGCTGGCGCCGTTGATTGCCGGTTTCGCCGCCCTTCATCCACGGCTGATACTCGAACTCTCGGTCAGCAACGGCAAAATCAACCACATCCAGGACGGTGTGGATTTAAGCCTGCGGATCAAGCCGCAGCTGGAAGACGGCATCGTCGCCCGCAAGATCGTTTCGCTGCCGTTCATCTTCTGCGCCGCTCCGGCCTATCTGCAACGCGCCGGTTGGCCACAGACCCCGGAAGACCTGCAACACCACGCCTGCCTGGCGTTTCGTTATCCGTTGGATGGGCGTTTTCTGCGCTGGAGTTTTATCCGCGATGGCCAGCGTTTTGACGCACCGATCAACGCAACGGCAATCAGCGACGACATCGATGTGCTCGCGCAAATGGCAATCGCCGGAGCGGGCATCACCCGCCTCGCCGAGTTTGTCGCAGCGCCCTATATCAAGCGCGGGCAGCTGGTGCCACTGTTTGAAACCCGCCAATCGACGACGCACACTTACTTTGAGCCGATGGAGATTTACGCCTGCGTGCAGGAGCGTGCGGCGCTGACGCCAAAGGTCCGGGCGTTCATCGATTACTTGACCGAACACCTGAAAACCCGCTGGCCGATGGAGGAGGTTTCGATTGATGAGGGACAGCTTTTTAAAGGGAGCGCGCCGTGATCAAACTACGTTATACGAAAGGCTCGGGCACGCCTCCAACACATTTGGCGTCGATCGACTGGGAGAACCCCGAGGCGGGCGAACTCATATTTTCCGGTGCCTGCGAGCATCGAGAGCCCTTCACTTCTCGTCCCCGGTTTCTGTCCAGGCTGCAACAGCTGATCCAGCAGCGTGTGCCGTTAGCCATCGGCGGCATGTGCCCCGGCCCGGCGGACGAAGTTGCTCTGTTGATTGCTAAAAAAGAGCTGCAAGGCCTCTATATCGAGCTGTCATGGACCGGGTCGCAGCAATGGATACTGCGTGAAGTCTCCGGCGATTCAGAGCAATGGGAGCTCGAACCGGAGGCCAGCAAAATCGCCAACTCAACCTACAATCCAATCACATTGAATGGCTCTGATTGATACGCCGATTGCAGTTCCTCAACAACAGAGGTCAGCCATGCAGCTCAGAAACGCACTCGTCGCGCTCGTGATCGGCGCCAGCCTGTTCGGCTGTGCCACCTCATCAAACCCCGGAGTGAGCGTGACGTTGAATGCCACCCGGCAGAACACCGGACAGATCGGCAATGTCACGCTCGCCGATTGGGGCAAACAAACCGGCTTCAACTTCTTCGTCAGCGGCACACCGAGCGGCGCCTCCCTGCCCTTGCGTCTCTCGGCCTTCATCAATAAAGGCAGTTGCGCGCAACCCGGTCCGGTGGCCTACGCCTTGAATGATCGGCTGACTACCGAGCGCGAGGCGGTGCGCGGCTGGTCGTTCTCCAGAACCGCGCCGGTCGCACTGTCGGTATTGCTCGCAGGCGATTATTCGGTGGTGGTGCGCACAGCGGCGACCGATGGTGGCGTGGATATTTTCTGCGGGGATATTCCCAGGCAAACTGCCGGGAAATAACCGGATCTCCAGCTAGACTTCTCGGGCTGCGCCGCAGCACCCGGGCGATAACGCCTGGGTTTTGTGATCTGGAGGTGACCCATGAGCAACAGCACCGAACCCGCTACCTTCAACGGCTGGGCCGCCACCGCTGCGGGTGCGCCTCTGGAACGTTACAGCTACGATCCCGGCACGCTCGGCGAAGAAGAGGTCGAAGTCGCGGTGGAATACTGCGGCGTCTGTCATTCCGATCAGTCGCTGATCGACAACGACTGGGGCATCAGTCGCTATCCGTTTGTGCCGGGGCATGAAGTGGTCGGCCGCATCGTGCGTATGGGCGGTCAGGTGCGCGGTCTGCAAATGGGTCAGCGTGTGGGCATCGGCTGGTACAAGGGTAGTTGTATGCATTGCGCGTCCTGCATCACCGGTTCGCAGCAACTATGCGGCACTGCGCAACCGACTATCATCGGCAGCAACGGCGGTTTTGCGGATCGCTTACGCTCGCACTGGGCTTGGGCGATTCCGGTGCCCGCTGACCTTGATCCGGCAATGGTCGGGCCGTTGTTCTGCGCTGGCTCGACGGTGTTCAATCCGCTGCTGCAATTTGGCGTCAAACCTACTGATCGTGTCGGCGTGGTCGGCATCGGCGGACTCGGCCATCTGGCACTGCGCTTTCTCAACGCCTGGGGCTGCGAAGTCACCGCGTTCACCTCGTCACTGAACAAGCAGGATGAAGCCAAGCGTCTGGGTGCACATAACGTAGTCGCTTCGACCGACAGTAAAGCGCTGAAAGCCATCGCCGGAACCCTCGATTTTCTGTTGATCACCGCCAACGCCGACCTCGACTGGCCTGCGATGCTCGCCACCTTGCGCGGCAATGGTCGGCTGCATTTTGTCGGCATCGTGCCGAATGCGATTCCGGTGCATGTTTTCGATCTGATTCCGCAACAGAAGTCTCTGTCCGCATCCCCAGTAGGCTCGCCCGGCACCATGGCGACCATGCTCGAATTCTGCGCCCGGCATCAGATTCTGCCGCAGGTTGAAATGTTTCCCATGAGCCGGGTTAACGAGGCAGTTGATCACTTGCGCAGCGGCAAGGCGCGTTACCGCGTGGTGCTGGACGCCAGCCAGTAAATTAATTGGCGTGGCCGGTCTGTACGACGGTGAGCCCTGCGAAAAGTCGGCGTAAACGCTTACAATCGCCCCCTCACCGCCCATCAGACAGGCCAGTCAAGAAATGCCGCTCGACCCTCCAACGATGTTGACGCTCTCCATCGCTCTCGCCGCAGCCGCTGCGCTGTATCTGGCGGTGGAATGGCGCAGCATCCGTGAACCTTCACTGCTGTTCTGGAGTGCCGGTTTCGCGACGATTTCCGTGGGCTCGACCCTCGCCCTGCTGCGTGTCAGCGGCTTTTTGCTGATCGGCATCTGGTTCGCCAACGGCTTGCTGATCACCGCGCATTTCCTGTTTCTGCTCGGCGTGGCGCGGTTCACTCAGACGCGTTTGTCCCGTGGCTGGTATCTGATTTTCGTCGTCTGGTTTGGCATGTTGCTGTTGCCGGACGGACCGCAGTGGTCGAAGGTCATGCTGGTCGCCAACTCGCTGCTGGTGGCGCTGTCGACGCTACGAGCGAGTTTTCTGCTGCGCCCGCACGGCAAGTCGCTGAGTGTCGGCGCGGTGCAGTTGCGTTATGTGCTGCTGATGCACGGGATTTTTTATGTGGCGAAAGCGTTGACCGTGGTGATTCCGGGCACGCTGATTGATCTGGCGGCGTTTCGTGGCGAAATCATTCAGATCTCGCTGGTCGAAGGCGCGATGGCGGTGATGCTGATCGCCCTGTCGATGACCGGCACCGAGCGCTACCGCCGCGAACAACAGATCGCCCGCCTCGCCGCCCGCGATCCGCTGACCGCGCTGTACAACCGCCGAGCGCTGGAAATGCGCGCACCACGCCTGTTGCACGACGCCTCCCCCACTCGCCCGGGCGCGTTGCTGCTGATCGACATCGACAACTTCAAACTGGTCAACGACCTGTACGGCCACACTGCTGGCGACCGTTTGCTCATCGCCCTGAGCGAGATGATTCGCTCGGCCCTGCCGCAAGATGCACTGACGGCGAGGCTGGGCGGTGATGAGTTCGTCATTCTGCTGAACAACGCATCGAACGAGCGCGTGGTTGAACTGGGCAAGGCCCTGCGCGACCAGTTCCAGCGTAGTGCCTCACAGGCGTTCGCCACGCCCGTCGCCGTGACTCTGAGCATTGGCGCCACCTTGTTCGAGCATCCGCCCGCCAGCCTGACGGCGTTGATCGAGCAAGGTGATCTGGCGCTTTACGAATCCAAACGCGGCGGTCGCGACAGCCTGCGCATGAACCACGGACTCAAACTTCCAGGATAAATATAACAATGAACAATCCCGAGACCTCCCTGCAAGACCTCGCCGCGCCCGAAGGCGTCTGCTACGGCTGCGGTGGCCGCAACCCGCACGGCCTGCACATCAAAAGCCATTGGCACGAGGACGGCATCCATGTGATGGCCGAGCACAACCCCGACGCCCAATACTGCGGCTGGCCGGATCTGGTCTACGGCGGCTTGCTCGCCATGCTGGTCGATTGCCATTCCAACTGGACGGCGATGGCCCACCACTATCGCGCCGAACAACGCGAGCCTGGCAGCCTGCCACGCATCGACTGCGTCACTGGCAACCTTGGCATCAAGTTCATCAAACCGACGCCAATGGGTGTAACGCTGACCTTGCGGGCGAAAATCGAAGGTGAAACCGGACGTAAAACCCGGGTGATTTGCGAGGTGTATGCGGGGGATGTGCTGACAGCGGTTGGGGATTCGGTGTTTGTGCGGGTGGATACCGAGCAGTTGGCCGCCGCTGCGCACGGGCGCTAAGCATCGGGCGGGTAACTTTTAAACTGCGTGACTACAAAGCCATGCGCCTTTGCCTACAAATTCCCCGGAAAGAGCCGGCTTGTTCGCTAAGTGCTTCAGCTTTATCGTTTGGTCGTCACTGCTGAGCAACGAAGTGAAACTGAAAAGGCATGGTTGACGCCACCGTCAGCCAGACCTAATCTGCCCCCATCCCGCCCAAGGCAGTAAGCCGTCCTAACCATCCAGGACGTGCCAAACCCTTGGGCGTTTTGTTATCAGGAAGAAAGCATGCCCACAGCGGTATTGGTCGACGGCGCCTTTTTCATCAAAAGTAGCTCAAAGGTGTAAACGAGTGATAACGCCGACAGTTGGCAGCCGCAGCGCACGATAGCTGAAAAAACGCATACCCCTGTAGGAGCTGCCGAAGGCTGCGATCTTTTGACTTTGATTTTTGGCGTGAAGATCAAAAGATCGCAGCCTTCGGCAGCTCCTACAGGGGTAACTTGAGCAAGCCCGGCTAGGCGCTCCCCTGCCGTTATCGGTGACGCTATCGCAGACCGCACTTCCAGGAGTTTTCCGCCCGTGTCTGACATGCCGACCCACCTCGCCTACACCACACGCTTCAACGCCGTCCTCGCCTACATCGATGCCAATCTCGAGGGCGATCTGTCGGTGAGTACGTTGAGTCAGGTGGCGAACTTTTCGGTGTTTCACTTCCATCGGCAGTTCAGCGCGTTCGTCGGCGTGCCGGTTTCGCGCTACGTGCAACTGATGCGTCTGCGCCGAGCGGCACATCGGCTGGCCACGCAGCCGGAGCACTCGATACTCGACGCCGCGTCTGGCGCTGGCTTCGAAAGTCCGGAGGCATTCAGCCGCGCGTTCAGACGGGACTTCGGCATGGCGCCGAGTGCCTTCAGGAAGCAGCCGAACTGGCAGATATGGAATGCGGTGTTCGCCATCCCTCACTTTTCCAGGAGCGTCATCATGCACACCAAAATCGTCGAGTTTCCCGCCGTCAGGGTCGCTGCACTTGAGCACTGTGGCCCGCCGGGGATGGTCCAGCAGAGCGTGAGCAAGTTCATCGAATGGCGCATGCAAAGTGGCCAGTCGCCGGTGGCTTCGAGTCGCAGCTTCGGTATTCCCTACGGCAACCCCGACACCACGCCGCCAGAGGATTTTCGCTTCGACATTTGTGGCGAGATTCACGAGCCGGTTGCGCCCAACACGTTCGGCGTGCGGGAAATCGTCATTCCCGGCGGGCGTTGCGTGGTGGTGCGACACACAGGTTCGCCGGACCACATCGGCGAGTCGATCTATCCGGTCTACCGCGACTGGCTGCCCGACAGCGGCGAGGAACTGCGCGATCATCCGTTGTTTTTCCATTACCTGAGCGTCTTTCCGCAAACACCGCAGGATCAATGGCAGACAGATGTTTATGTACCGTTGAAGTAAACCGGCAGACAAAAAAGCAAAATCCCCATGTGTTTCCCTCGTCTCTTCCTGCGTCGCACTGTTCATTGTCTGTTTCTGTCTGCCTGGAGTTTTCGATGCCCGCGCCCAAATCCCTGCCCACTGCTCTGTTGGGGCTGGCCCTTGCCTGTCCGGCCATGGCCGAGGAGCCGAAAGGCATGGAACTGGGCCAGGTGCTGATTTCGGCCGAGGAGCAAAGCGGCGCAGACGCCTCCGTCGCCGAAGCCGAGGCGCGGCTTGCGCAGGTGCCCGGTGGCACCAATGTGGTCGATATGCGTCAGCCGTTACAGGGCCGCGTGGCTGGCAATCAGGATGTGCTGGCGTATCAACCGGGGGTTTACGCACAGTCGGCGGGCAATGAAGGGACGAAGATTTCGATTCGCGGCTCGGGGATCAACCGTGCGCCGGGGGCTCATGCGTCGGGGCTGTACACGATGCTCGACGGTCTGCCACTGACCGGCCCCGGCGGCACGCCTTATGAATTGCTGGAGCCGCTGTGGCTCGATCATGTCGAAGTGCTGCGCGGCGCCAACGGCTTTGATCGGGGCGCGCTGGCACTGGGCGGCGCCGTCGATTACGTCAGCCACACCGGTTACAACGCACCGAAGCTGCAAGTGCGCTACGCGACCGGCAGTCACGGCTATCAGCAGCGTCAGGTCAGCTCCGGGCAAGTGCTGGGCGACTTCGACTACTACGTGTCGATGACCGATTCGAACGCCGGTGGTTATCAGAATCACACCGCCAGCGAGAGCCAGGGCGTGATCGCCAACTTCGGTTATCGCTTCAACCCGAACCTGGAAACGCGTTTCTACATGCGCTATCGCCAGACCGACAACGATCTGGCCGGACGGGTGACCAAACACTCCATCGAGCACGATCCAAGGGCAGCCAACCCCGCCTACGTGAATCGCGACGACAGTCGCAAACAGCCGGGCAGCACCTTCATCGGCAACAAGACCACTTATTACATCGACGACGATTCGAGCATCCAGACCGGCCTCGTCTATCACGACTATCCGATGGATCTGCGCGAAGGCCCGAATCGCCTGAAAGTCGCGTACACCGATGTCAGCGGCACGTTTGACTACAAACGTCGCGATACCCTTTGGGGCATGGAAAGTCGAAGCATCATTGGCCTGCGAACCACCAAACACCTGCCCAACGATGGCGCCAGCGAACTGGTGCGCATCCCGACCGGCAACACGGCTGGTTACGCGCCGGGCACGCACATGCGCAACTTCACCTATCAAGGTTCGGACACCGTTCTGCACGTCGGCAATGATCTGGAAATCGCCAACGACCTGTGGCTGACCACCGGCCTCGCGGCGATTTACACCCGCCGCGAAAGCGACGTCACCTACCCGCAGAGTGGCGGCAAGACCAGCATGAATGACTGGGACTACGCGCCGCGTCTGGGCCTGCGCTATCAGGTGACCCCTGACCTGCAACTGTTCGGCAATCTCAGCCGCTCGGTCGAAGCGCCGCATCCGTGGTCGCTGATCTACAGCTCGAACATTCGCTTCCCGGCCGGCAACGGCCCGGCGACCGGCGCACAAAGCGATCCGATCAAACTGCAAAACCAGACGGCGACCACCCTCGAACTTGGCGGTCGCGGGGACAGCACGCTCGGCCAGTGGAGCCTCGCCTGGTACTACGCGCAAGTGCGCCACGAATTGCTCTCGGTGTTGCCGGACGCCAACGCCATCACCCCTTACGAACTCAACGCCAGCCCCACCGTGCATCAGGGCATTGAAGCCAGCCTGCAAAGCACTCTGTGGACGCCCGATGACGGCGGCAAACTGAGCCTGCGCCAGAGCTACACCTTCAGCGACTTCCACTACCGCGACGACGAGCGCTTCGGCGACAACCGCCTGCCGGGGCTGCCGATGCACTACTACCAGGGCGAACTGCGCTACGACTGGCCACAGGGTTTCTTCGCCGCATTCAACACGCAAATGGTCTCGAAAGTGGCAGTCGATTACGCCAACAGTTATTACGCCGATCCTTATGCGATTTTCGGCGCAACCGTGGGTTACAACGCGCCGAAGGACGACTGGCAAACCTGGCTCGACATCCGCAATTTGACCGACAAGCGCTACGCCGCGACCGTCACACCGGGGTATGACGACAAGGGGCTGGATGCGGCGCGGTCTACACCGGGTGAAGGTTTGGGGGTGTATGTCGGGGTTTCGTGGAGCCTGCTCTGAGCGTTGGTCGTAGTTTTTAAAACAGAAGCCACGCAATCACGCGCGACCACGCAAGAAATAGCCTCCATCCAATACACACCGATCCGTTAAAGTACCAAGAGCAAAAGCCCACCGAAGGATCGACGCGTGAACACCGTACGAGAATGGCTGCAACGGCTGAAAGGCAAACCAGTAACCGTTTCTTCCCGGGAGCAGTATCGCTGGAACGAGGCGTTGGAACTGCTGGGGCATGTTGAAAGCGATAGTTCCTGGGTAGAACTTAGCAGCCACTGCAACGGTTTTATTCGAGAAGCTGCTGTACGGGAACTGTGCAGCCACTCATCTCCCGAAGCATTAGTGGCCCTGATCCAGCGGCTGAACGATTGGGTGCCACAAGTTCGCGATCTGGCAGCAAATGGTCTGCAAAGCTACTTGTCGCCTAGCCATGCGATGTCATTGCTGGCCGCGCTTGAGCCTCTCATCGCATTGGCCGGGCAACGTCGAGTCGATCACAGCCCGACACTCAAAACCGCACGTACATTGCTGCAATCGTCAGAAATGCGCGATACGGTCTACGCAAACTTCCTTGCACGCCAAGGCAAAACTGCGCGATATCTGTTTGAACTCTTGATTGAAAATCAAACTGCTTCGGACATGCTTCTGAGCAGCGCGCTGGCACATCGCGAATTGACTGTGAGGTTGATGGCGGTGTCTGCGTGTCAGGCGCTGCCGACTGCGCGGGCTATGCCGTTGCTGCTTGAGGCCCTGTCGCGCCCTGGAGCAAAAGTTCGCGTTCGCGTCCTCCACGCCCTGCTGCCTATGCTTGACGACCCGACACCCGTGTTACGCAACGCATTGCTGGATGCGTCACCGGCAATTCGCAACCTTGCTCGCTGGGCTGCTCCACGCCACAACATCAATGCGCTTGTAGTCCTCACCGCGCAATTGAACCAAGAGCCACCCACAGGGAAACGTGACTGGCTCGGTTGTCTTGGATTGGCAGCGGAGTTGGGCGCTGAACTGCCTGAACGCTGGCGTATTGAAGCTCTGCATTCACCGTATGCTACCGTTCGACAACTGGCCGTGCGCCTGCTGCGTGATGAACAACTTCACGAGCTGTTCGAGGCGCTCGATGATCCATCGGACAACGTGTTTTTTGCCGTTGTCGCGCAATTGGGCAAACAGCCGTGGGCCTTTATCGCGGTGGAGATAGGCAGAAAACTGGATCGGGACTGGCATGAACTCTCGACGGCGCGCCGCCAAGGCATATTCCAGCTACAACCCGCTTGGCAGCAGTTGGCGTATCTAGTGAGACGGCTGGATACGGGAGCGGCTGAGCGGGTTTTCTGGCTCGATCAAATCGACTTATGGTGTGATCGCCAGTATCAAATTGTCGACCCTGTCACCACCGGATCTGCGCGAGCGGTATTGGTGGAAGAACTCAGACATCTGGCCGAAAACGGCCTCATCCGCAGTGATAGTTTTGCTCGAGTTGCAGGGTAACTTCACTCCGGGTAGATATTGCTCAGCTACCCCGCCTCTTCTTGATAACTCGACGGAAGGTTGGCACACACGGCCTTCTCATCCGACGCCTTCGCCTGAGTACAATCGATACTGGCGGCGAATACCTAATTGGCGGCGAGCAACAAAGTGCCGCCGAGCATCGCGGCGGTCAATCCTGAAAAATCTCGAACTCGGGTCATATCTCTGTATCCAATGTTCAGGTCAATCGAGGTATGAAAAATGAAAAGCACCGACGATATCAAGCCTGTCCCCACTGCCGACGATGAAAGCAAAGTCGTGGATGAGGTCATCACGCCGACATCCACCCACACCAAGGAACAGGCTGCCGAGGAACTCAAACGCAAAACCGACGAGATCGAGCGCAAGGTTGCTGACGGTAATTAATCGCGCCGAAGCAAAGGTTTGACGGGGGCACCGACGAAAAATGCCTGACAGGTGGATTCTTTATTGCAAACGAATCCACCCACCTCTTGTCGCCCTCCGCAAATTGCCAGAACTCGCAAAACCCCGGCAAATCAAAACCTTGATAGCCTTCAACGACAGCCCCTCAGGCAACGCCAACGTAATGCACACGACCGTTCGGCGCTTTCTCTGGCAGGCCTGCAAAATCGGATCTAGGGTTGCGTGGCTGGCGATATGCCAGCGAACTGACGAGCCTTGAATGGACGCTCGTCCGTAGCAGCATCCGGTAAGAAATCAGGGATGGTTTTGGTGCTTGCGGTTCTTTATGCACTCTGAGGAGTGCTCAACTGATCCCTGTGTTTCGTTGTTTTCTATCAAGGACAGAAAGATGACCAACGTACAGGCGAAATCCCCATGTTTGCCGCTCTGGCAGGCATCTCGCGACGCTCCCGAAGCAAAGCCCAACGGCTTCGGCTGACGATGCCGGTGCAGAAACCGACGCTTTTGAAGCCGTCTCTGCGCTCACTGAAAACCCCTGTTTGATCAGATCCCGACGGATCAGGCTGTTTGCTCGCCGAGAAAAACTGTTGCCGGTTTTTTTCGCCGACCGCTGCTGCCTGCCTGTCAGGTAAGACGCTCCTGTTCATCACGGAGCGGTTGCACGGCACTGATGAGGAAGCTCGATATGACCCGTTCCACGGCAAATATGCCCCCTTACGGCGTCGCGATCCAAAGCGCGATCTCCCAAGGCGATCTGCAACACATGAAGTCGTTGTTGAAGCAACGCGACGTGGCGAACCCGGAATCGAAAGATCTGAAAGTCGCGTACGAAAAACTGGCCGGGGAAATTTCCCGTTTGGAAAAACCCTAGGCCATTCCCCACATTGCAATGGAGGCAATCACTATGTCTGGTTCTACTCAGCAAAACGTCGGCTTGTTCCCGGTCTGCTATCGGATTGGCACGGGACAACCCGGCGCGCAAAGTCTGGCGATCAACCTGCTGGTTTCCACGCCCCAACTTGAAGTCACCGGCACATCCGTAGTCACTCAGGCAACCAACCCGCCGCTCGATCTGCATGCCGATGTCTGGGGCGGTTATACCTACATGACGGTCATGTCGCCCGGTGTCAGCAAAATCCTGATCACGGCCCAAGGTAATCAGGGCGGCCCGGCTTCCAACTCGATATTGACCTTCAAGCTGCATCTGGTGGTCGGCACCGACTGGAAGGACGGCGTAGCGAACTATCAATACTTCGACGGGCAGCGCTGGCACGAGGTCAACAACGCCCCGGCGCGCATGGTTGATTCGGTGCGTTCGAGTGCGTTCCCGCCGTTCGAACCGGGCCCGGTGATCAATCCGCACACGCCAATCGTGCCGCTGTACGGCGCGCCGATTCAAAGCGCGATTGCCAGCGGTGATCTGGCGCAGATGAAAAATCTGGCGCAACTGGCGAAACAGCAACTGGACCAGCAACCGCAACTGAAAAGCGCACTGGAAGCGGCCAAGAGCGAGATCAGCCGCCTGCAAAGCCGCTGAACCGGGCGACCCGTTTGCCTGACTCGTTTGCATTCATTCAAGGGAGTAGCACCATGTCGATTGGACTTTTTCACACCCGTCTCATCATCAGCAATTCATTGCTCGGCGCGCCGGTCCTGAACCTCGATCTGCTGGTCGATACCGCGCATAAAAAAGTCAGCGGAATTGCCAGCGTCTTTCAAAGCACCTGGCCTACAGTCAATTTTCGCTCGCGGGTCTGGGGCACTTTCTCCGAGGCGAAACTGACGGCAAACGTCGAAAACCACATCATCCTCACCCTCGACGGTAGCCCGAGCGGCCCGACCAGCCAGATAGCGGAGACCTTCCATCTCAAAGGCATTCTCGGTGGTGACTGGGCCAGCGGTTTTGTCGATTACCGCTACAACGAGCAAGGCCAGTGGCACGACGTCAAACACGTCGCCGTGCATCAGGCGCCGACGGTAGAGCCGCAACCCGTGCGGCATCCAGTCTTGCCGCTGTATGCCGTAGCGGTGCAGCAAGCCCAAGCCAGCGGCGATCTGGCGCAGCTCAAATCGGTGGTGCAGCAAGGCGAGCAGCAACTGGCTCATCAAGCGACATTGCGCAGCGCCCTTGAGCAATTGCACGCGGAAATCGCGCGGCTGGAAGCGCGCTAACCGGACTCAAACGGGCGGGATCATCGCTGATCCCGCCCGTTTGTTTTTCAACCACGGTCAATCCATTCGTGTCGCGCACAGTCTGCTGCGCAAGGATTTCCCATGTCAGACCAACTCCCCGCCCGCTACCTCAGTGACACCGATCTCAAACGCTACGTGCCGGTGCACGTGGTCTGGGAAATCACTCTGGCCTGCGATCTAAAATGCCTGCATTGCGGCTCCCGTGCTGGCCATCGGCGTCCCGATGAGCTGAATACCCGCGAATGCCTGGACGTCATCGATTCACTGGCTGCGCTCGGCACTCGCGAAGTCACCCTGATCGGCGGTGAAGCCTATTTACGCAAGGACTGGACGCAGTTGATCGGCGCCATTCACGACCACGGCATGTACTGCGCGATCCAGACCGGCGGGCGCAATCTGACGCCGGCGAAGATGCAGGCAGCGATCGATGCGGGCCTCGACGGCGTGGGTATTTCCCTCGACGGACTGGCGCCACTGCACGACGCGGTGCGCAACGTCGCGGGCTCGTTCGACAAAGCCGTGGACACCCTGCGCCGAGCCAAGGCTGCCGGGCTGGCAGTGAGCGTCAACACGCAGATCGGTGCGGCAACCTTGCCGGACTTGCCTGAGCTGATGAACACCATCATCGAACTCGGTGCCACCCATTGGCAGATCCAGTTGACGGTCGCGATGGGCAACGCGGTGGATCACCCGGAATTGTTGATGCAGCCTTTTCAATTGCTGGAAGTGATGCCGTTGCTCGCACGGCTTTACCGCGAGGGGCTTGATCGCGGCCTGCTGATGAACGTCGGCAACAACATCGGCTATTACGGCCCGTATGAACATTTGTGGCGTGGCTTCGGTGACGAACGCGTGCATTGGACCGGTTGCGCAGCCGGCCAGACAGTGCTGGCGCTGGAGGCCGACGGCACGGTCAAAGGTTGCCCGTCACTGGCTACCGTCGGGTTCTCCGGGGGCAATGTTCGCAACATGAGCCTGCACGATATCTGGCATTACAGCGAAGGCATGCACTTCGGTCGTCTGCGCTCGGTGGATGATCTGTGGGGTTACTGCCGAGGCTGTTATTACAACGACGTTTGTCGCGGTGGTTGCACCTGGACTTCGCATTCACTGCTCGGCAAACCCGGCAACAATCCTTACTGCCATTACCGCGCACTGGAATTGCAGAAACGCGGCTTGCGCGAGCGCATCGTCAAGGTCGAGGACGCGGCACAGCAATCCTTCGCCGTCGGGCGTTTTGACCTGATTACCGAACGCATCGACAGCGGCGCAAAAGTCAGTAGCGTCAGTGACAGCGGTCAGGTGATCAAACTGGCCTGGGTCAATCAGGGACAGCAATCACCGGAGGAAGGACGGATCGCCACGCAACTGAGTCTCTGCCGCCATTGCATGCAGTACATCCAGCCTGACGAAACGATTTGCCCGCATTGCGATGCCGATGTCGCCGCCGCTGAAGCCGTGCATCTGGCTGATCGCGCACGCCAACAAGAGATCATGAACACTCTGACCGGACTGCTGGGAATCGCTCCGAGTACGTTAACCAGAGATACACAACAGCGCTGACTTGAGAAAAAAACCTGTTACTGGCCCGGATTTCTTCTCCGGGCCAACCTTCCCCTCGCCTGAAAGGCCCGGTTTCAAAGGGCCTCGCCCCTCTGCATCAGCATTTTATATTCACATCCCAGCTTAATAATATTTTACCGATACCCGCCCCCTCCCTAGTCTGATCCCACGCAAAGAGGACAAGCCCAGCGCGGTCCGAATCCAAGTGCCTTGCCAGGAAGGATGTAGAGATGACCACTGAAATAATAAAAACAGACACACTCGTTGTGGGGGCCGGACAGGCAGGTGTGGCGATGAGTGAGCACCTGAGCAAACTCGGTGTGCCGCACATTGTTCTGGAGCGCAGCCGTATCGCCGAGCGCTGGCGCACCGGGCGTTGGGATTCACTGGTGGCCAATGGTCCGGCCTGGCACGACCGGTTTCCGGGGCTGGAATTCGACGACGTCGACCCGGATGGTTTTGCCCCGAAAGAGCGCGTGGCGGACTACTTCGAAGCCTATGCGAAAAAATTCAACGCGCCGATCCGCACCGGCGTCGAAGTGAAGAAAGTCGAGCGCAATGTCGGGCGTCCTGGCTTCACCATCGAGACCTCCGAAGGCGTGATCGAAGCCAGCCGCGTGGTCGCTGCGACCGGCCCGTTCCAGCGTCCAGTGATCCCGGCCATTGCCCCGCAAGACCAACGCCTGCTGCAAATCCACTCCGCCGACTACCGCAATCCGCAGCAACTGCCGGAAGGCGCAGTGCTGGTAGTTGGCGCCGGTTCGTCGGGGGTGCAGATCGCCGATGAGCTGCAACGCTCAGGCAAACAGGTTTACCTCTCGGTCGGCGCCCACGACCGCCCGCCTCGTGCCTATCGCAACCGGGATTTCTGCTGGTGGCTGGGGGTGTTGGGCGAGTGGGATCAAGCGGCGATGAAACCCGGTCGCGAGCACGTGACCATCGCCGTCAGCGGCGCCCATGGCGGGCGCACCATCGACTTCCGTGGTCTGGCCCATCGCGGCATGACGCTGGTTGGCGTGACCGAGTCGTTCAACAACGGCGTGGTGACTTTCAAACAGGATCTGCTCGATAACCTCAAGCGCGGCGACGACAACTATCTGGCCCTGCTCGATGCCGCCGATGCCTATGTCGAACGCAACGGACTGGATCTGCCGCTGGAGCCCGAGGCTCGCGAAACCTATCCAGACCCTGAGTGCGTGAAAAATCCGCTGGCCGATCTGGATCTGGCAGCGGTCGGCATCACTTCGATCATCTGGGCCACCGGGTTCGCCGTGGATTATTCGTGGCTGCAGGTCAACACATTCGACGCCAACGGCAAACCGCAGCATCAGCGCGGGGTTTCCAGCGAGTCGGGGATTTATTTCCTTGGCCTGCCATGGCAGTCGCGCCGTGGCTCTTCGTTCATCTGGGGCGTGTGGCACGACGCCAAACACGTGGCTGATCACATCGCCACCCAGCGCAAATACCTGAGCTATCGCGATGCCGAGCAACGCGACGCCACGCACAGCAAAGCCGCCGACACCGTCGACGCTTGATCCCCACCTTCCGTAACGGCGCCGAGGGCGCCGGGCCAATATTTGTCAGGAGCTGCACATGAGCAAGCCAACCCACACGCGCATTCGTATGTTCAACACCAAAGACACTTACCCGAATCAGACTCTGGACAACGATCTGTGCCAGGCCGTGCGCGCCGGCAACACCGTGTATGTACGGGGTCAGGTCGGCACTGATTTCGACGGCAATCTGGTCGGCCTCGGTGATGCGCGGGCGCAAACCGAACAGGCGATGCGCAACGTCAAGCAACTGCTGGAAGAAGCCGGCAGCGACATGAGCCACATCGTCAAGACCACCACTTACCTGATCGATCCGCGCTATCGCGAGGCGGTGTATCAGGAGACGGGCAAGTGGCTTAAAGGCGTGTTCCCGATTTCGACCGGGCTGGTGGTGTCGGCGCTGGGGCAGCCGCAGTGGCTGATGGAGATTGATGTGATTGCGGTTATTCCTGAGTAAGCAGGTTCACCGAGTTGCGGCCATCGCTAGCAGGCTAGCTCCCACAGGTTTTATGTGTGCCACAGATTTTGTGAACGACATAGATTCCTGTGGGAGCTGGCTTGCCAGCGATGAGGCCAGCCAAAAACGAACAAGGAGCAAGACCATGACCTTTTCAATCGCAGCCCGCTGCGCCGAAACCGGCCAGTTCGGCGTCGCCATCAGTTCCTCAAGCATCGCCGTCGGCGCCCGTTGCCCATGGCTGCTGCCGGGTGTCGGCGCGGTGTCGAGCCAGAACATCACCCTGCCGTCCCTCGGCCCGGAAGTCCTCGCACTGATGGAACAAGGTCTGGCGCCCGATGATGCACTCGACAAAGTGCTGACCCGCAACGGCTACAGCCAGTACCGGCAAATAACCGCGATCAACCACCTCGGCCAGAGCGCGCATTTCAGCGGCGGGCAAACCCTCGGCGTGCACAACGCGGTATCGGGCGAACAGTGCGTCGCCGCCGGCAATATGCTCGCCGGACGCTCGGTGATCGAAGCCATGGTCGGTGCTTTCGAGGACGGCGAAGGGCAACTCGCCGACCGCCTGCTCAAGGCCCTGCACGCTGCGCAAGCCCTTGGTGGCGAGGCCGGGCCGGTGCATTCGGCAGCGGTGGTGGTGGTCGGCGAACAGACCTGGCCGATCGTCAATCTGCGGGTCGACTGGGCCGATGAAGACCCGATCGGACAACTGCAAAAACTCTGGGACGCTTACCGTCCGCAATTGCAGGATTACATCGACCGCGCTCTCGATCCGGCTAAAGCCCCGGGTTATGGAGTCGCCGGAGACGATCGATGAGCAGCAGCGTCGAACTGCTCAAGACGCTGGTGGGGTTCGACACCACCAGCCGTGAGTCCAACCTGCAACTGATAGAGTTCGTGCGCGACTATCTCGCCCGCCTCGATGTGCCTTGCGAGCTGATCTACAACGATGAGCGCAGCAAGGCCAACCTGTTCGCCAGCATAGGCCCGGTCGACAAACCGGGCATCGTGCTGTCCGGGCACACCGATGTGGTACCCGCCGATGGCCAGCCGTGGACGGTACCGCCCTTCGCCCTCACCGAGCGCGACGGCAAATTGTTCGGCCGTGGCACGGCGGACATGAAAGGCTACATCGCCTGCGTATTGGCGCTGGTGCCGGCACTGGTCAGCGCGCCGTTGCGCATGCCAGTCCACATCGCGCTGTCCTACGATGAAGAGGTCGGTTGCCTCGGTGTGCGCTCGTTGCTCAAGGTGCTGGAACAGCGTCCGATCAAGCCGCTGTTGTGCATCATTGGCGAACCGACCGAACTCAAACCGGTGCTTGGGCACAAAGGCAAACTGGCGATGCGCTGCGATGTTCACGGTCATCCGTGCCATTCGGCCTATGCGCCGCTCGGGGTCAACGCGATTGAATACGCCGCCGAACTGATCGGCGAATTGGGGCGTATCGGCCAACAACTCAAAGCCCCGGAGCAGCATGATGCGCGCTTCGACCCGCCGTATTCGACGGTGCAGACCGGCGTGATCAGCGGCGGCAGAGCCCTGAACATCGTCCCCGCCGACTGCCGCTTCGACTTCGAAATCCGCGCCCTGCCCTCGCAGGACCCGAGCGTGGTCGCGCAGCAGTTGCAGGCCTACGCCGAGCAACAGGTGCTGCCGCGCATGCGTGCGGTCAATCAGCGAAGTGATATCCGTTTCAGCGAACTCTCGGCGTATCCGGGGCTGGCGACTGATGCGCAGAGTCAGGCTGCGGAGTTGATTGCAGCCTTCTGCGGTTCACGGGAATTCGGCACGGTGGCGTTTGGCACCGAGGGAGGGCTGTTCGATGCAGCGGGAATTCCGACCGTGGTCTGCGGCCCCGGCAGCATGGATCAGGGCCACAAACCGGACGAGTTTGTCAGCCTCGATCAACTGCATGCCTGCGATGCGATGTTGCAGCGCCTGCTGGCTTCTGTTCGCAGCTAAAAACGTTCCGGCGCGCACCTGCCCTTCAGGTGTACAGCCGGGCCAGTTCTTCTCGGCAATGATCGACAAACAACTGCACCGGTTTGGTCAGTTGCACCCGTCGCAGCCACGCGGCTGACAGGCCCGAACCAGTGACGCTTTCTGCCAGCGGCACGCACACGACTTTCTGCCCGTCGTAGGTGTAGTCGCTGAACGGTTTGGTCACCAGAATCGAAAAACCAAAACCCCGACCGACCATACCGCGCACCATCTCGATTGATGGCGAGCTGAAGACGATGTGCGGCGTCAGTCCACATTCCTCGAAGATACTCACGAAGTAGGTACGGCTCGGCACCACGTCGAGCAGGATCATCGGCTCCAGCACCAGATCATGCAGCGAGACTTTCGCCTGTTGCGCAAAGCGGTGATCGGCCGGGAGCAAGGCATACGGCTGCTGTGCCGGCATCAGTGGCGTGGTTTCGATGGTGCTGTCGAGGTCGTGTTCGAACAGCATCGCCAGATCGATGCTGCCAGCAGTCAGGGCGTGCACCAGTTCCTGTTGTTCGCCGTCACGAATGCGGATTTCCACGCCCGGGTAACGCTCCTTGAATCCGGCGATCAGCCGCGGCAGGTACAGCGGCGCGACCGTCTCGAAACAGCCGATATCGATCTGCCCGGCCACCACATCGTTGTCGGCCAGAGCGTTCTGCTCGAACTCATGGGCGACCCGCAACAGCTCCAGCGCCTTGCGATAGAAGCGCGAACCGCTGGGCGTCAGGGAAACACCTTGAGCGTGATGGCGGATAAACAGCTGCACGCCGAAGCTTTCTTCCAGATGCTTGATCGCGGTCGATACCGACGGCTGGGCGATATAGAGCTTGCGCGAGGCTTCGGCGACGCTGCCGCAATCGGCGGTGGTGACGAAGTATTTGAGCTGGCGCAGGTTGTAGGCGGCCATGGGAACCTCCGGCGAAATCAGGTCAGGCAATGTTTTTTTGTAGTGATGAGTTTTATCTGTATTGACTGGATTTATCCGTGGCGAGGGGATTTATCCCCGTTGGACTGCGCAGCAGTCCCTTTTTCAGGGGTCGCTACGCAACCCAACGGGGATAAATCCCCTCGCCACGGGACACTGAATGTGGAGGTGAAACATACCCGACACCCCACAAACCCGGGGCATATATTTTTTAAGGTCTGAAGCAACAAACTTACTAATTTATCTATCCCGATGCTTTGCACATGATCGCTTCAACAAGAAATGCGCCGTCCGTGCCGGCGCTTACCGAAGTACGTCCACGTACTCATACTTGCCTTGGAGTTCGTCATGGCTACCCCTGCAACAACGTCGGCCCCGCTCATTGAAAAACACACGATTGGATACGTGCCCCCCGAAGATCGCCACGGAAAGGTCAGGGATCTGTTCACGCTCTGGTTCGGCGGCAACATCGCGCCGTTGCCCATCGTCACCGGCGCACTGGGCGTGCAGTTGTTCCACCTGAATCTGCTGTGGGGCATCGTCGCGATTCTGGTCGGCCATCTGGTCGGTGGCGTGCTGATGGCGCTGCACTCAGCGCAAGGCCCGCAGATGGGCATCCCGCAAATGATCCAGAGCCGTGCGCAGTTCGGTTCGCTCGGTGCCTTGCTGGTGGTACTGATTGCCGGGGTGATGTACATCGGCTTCTTCGCCTCCAACATCGTCCTCGCGGGCAAGTCGCTGCATGGCGTGGTCGATATCGTTCCAGTACCGGTCGGCATCGTTATCGGTGCCCTCGGTTCAGGGATCATCGGCATCATCGGCTATCGCTTCATTCACGTGCTCAACCGTATCGGCACCTGGGTGCTGGGAATCGGCATCGTCGTCGGTTTCGGCTACATCCTGACCCACGTGCAAACCGCCGACTTCCTCACCCGTGGCAGTTTCAACCTGTCCGGCTGGCTCGCCACCGTGTCGCTGGCGGCGTTGTGGCAGATCGCGTTTGCACCGTATGTTTCGGACTATTCGCGCTACTTGCCGGCCGATGTGAAGGTGTCTTCGACATTCTGGACCACCTATCTCGGCTCGACGCTGGGCTCGAGCCTGTCGTTCATCTTCGGCGCCGTTGCGGTGCTGGCGACGCCCGTGGGCATGGACACCATGGACGCGGTCAAACTCGCGACCGGCGCCATCGGCCCGCTGATGCTGGTGCTGTTCCTGCTCAGCGTAATCAGCCATAACGCGCTCAATCTGTATGGCGCGGTGCTGTCGCTGATTACCCTGGTGCAGACCTTCGCCTACCGCTGGATTCCGACTGCCAAGAGCCGTGCGGTGATTTCGATCATCGTCCTGCTGTCTTGCTGCGTCGCGGCAGTCGGTGCCTCGGCGGACTTCATCGGGCACTTCGTCGACATGGTTCTGGTGTTGTTGGTGGTGCTGGTGCCGTGGACGGCGATCAACCTGATCGACTTCTACGCGATCCACAAAGGCAAGTACGACATCAGCTCGATCTTCCAGGTCGACGGCGGCATCTACGGGCGCTACAACCCGCAAGCGTTGCTGGCCTATGCGATCGGCATCGCGGTGCAGATTCCGTTCATGAACACCCCGTTGTACGTCGGCCCGGTGTCGGCACACATCAACGGTGCGGATCTGTCGTGGCTGGTGGGGTTGCTGGTGACGTCGCCGCTGTACTTTTGGCTGGCCAGCCGTGACACCGCTTATCGTCGGCGGATGACGGGCGGCAAGTTGGTCAACAGTTTGTAAACGCTGCATCGATAAAAGCGAAGGCCCTCCAATGTGAGGGCCTTTGTCGTTCAGTGGATGCGCCATCGGCAGTGTGTTATTTGTTTTGCTCCCGACAAGTAACAAGGACGCGACATGCTACGGATTCTCGGCAGGGCTTCATCCATCAACGTACGCAAAGTCCTCTGGGCCTGCGAAGAATTGCAGATCCCGTTCGAGCGCGAAGACTGGGGCTCGGGTTTCAAATCGACGCAGTCAGCAGAGTTTCTCGCGCTGAATCCCTGCGCCATGGTGCCGGTGATTCAGGACGGTGATTTCACCCTGTGGGAATCGAACACGATCATTCGTTACCTGGCAGCGCAGTACGACGGCGCACAACTTTATCCGGCCGAAGCCAAGGCCCGGGCGCGGGTCGATCAGTGGATCGACTGGCAGGCTTCGGAGCTGAACCGCTCGTGGTCGTATGCGTTCATGTCGCTGGTGCGCAAGTCGCCTGACTATCAGGACAAGAGCGCGCTGGATGACGGGATCAAGCAGTGGTCGAAGAGCATGGGCATCCTTGATCAGCAACTGAAAAAAACCGGTGCCTATGTCAGCGGTGAGGCGTTTTCGCTGGCTGATATTCCCATCGGGCTGTCGGTCAATCGCTGGTTTGAAACGCCGCTCGCCCACCCGGAGTACGAGGCAGTCAATGCTTATTACGAGCGCCTGACCCAGCGCGAAGGTTTCCGCCTGCACGGCAGAAACGGTACGCCGTAACGAAAAAAACCTCTGACTCCAGCATCTGGAATCAGAGGTTTTTCATTGACCTGATCAGTAGATCAGGCTGGAACGCCCAAAATGATGTGCGAAGCCTTGATCACCGCAGTGGCGCTCACGCCCGCTGCCAGACCCAACTCGGCAACCGCATCGCGAGTCACGATCGAGTACACCTTCGAGCCACCGGCCAGCTCAATGACCACTTCGGCGTTGACGGCGCCATCGGTCACGCTCAGCACTTTGCCTTGCAGGCAGTTGCGAGCCGACAGGCGGATGTCGCTGGACTCGGTCATCAGCATCACCCAAGGCGCCTTGACCAGCGCGACGGCTTCTTTGCCGACGGCGATGCCGAGGTTCTTGACGCTTTCCATGGTCACGACTGCAACCAGTTGCTCACCGCCGGCCAGGGTCAGAACCACTTCGGCGTTGACTGCACCCGGCTGAACCTGGCTGACCTGACCTTTGAATACGTTGCGTGCGCTGACTTTCATGACGGGACGTCCTTTTTTTGACTTTGGAGTTAGGAAACGGCGTGCATCATCAAGTTTAGCGCTATGTACAAACAACTACAGCGCAACATTTTCTGAGATCAGATCAACAAATCTTCATAGAACGCACCGAACGGTCGCTCAGGGTGGGCGATCTGGATTTCCAGAATCCACACGCCAGCATTCGGCTTCTGATCGAAATCCCCCAGATTGCCACCGCGGTAAATCGCGTGAGGGAAATCGCTGACGCGATGGCCCTTGATGTCGAGGTTGAGTTTCCAGCCCATGGCATCCGCCTGATCGCTGGCGTAGCGGTACAACTCGACGCCGGATACACCTTCGCGCCAGAACGCCTCGACCCGGTCGAACAGCTCTTTGGCTGCGGCGGCGCAGGCGATCATTTCCGGGTCGGAGCCGGTGGTGAACGTCGCTCCGGCATCGCCTTCGTGCCCCTGCCAGACCACGCCCATGTCGATGAAGAAAATATCGTCCTCACCTAACACCGGATCACCCTCGGAGCGTTCCTTGAACGCCTTCAGCGTGTTGGCGCCGAAGCGGATCAGCAGCGGGTGCCAGATTCGGTCCATGCCCAGTTCGGCGAGGATTTCCTTGCCGCGCGCCTGTGCTTCGGATTCCAGCATGCCGGGTTTGATTACCTTGGCAATCGCGTCGACGGCGTTCCAGGTCAACTGCTGCGCGTGGCGCATGGTTTCCAGCACAAAACGCTCGCCTACCGCTTCTTTGCCGCTCAGGGCTGTGGTCATTTACGAAATCCTCATCACTGCGCTGTATAGTTTTTTATATTGCGAAACAGCGATCAAGATACAGCCATGACACAAAGTGTCAATTGCCTTCTGCGCGCATCACACCGCGCTCCTCCAGCAAGCGCACAAACATGCTCAAACTGCGCGACACCGTGCCCCGCCGCCACACCAGCCAGGTCGTCAAAAAGCGAAAATCCGGCGCCAGCGGCCAGACGCTGACCGTCGCGCAGCCGGGCATGCTCTGCAACATGCTGCGCGGCATCAGCGCCAGACCGGCACCGGCGCTGACGCAGGCGAGCATGCCGTGATAGGACTCCATCTCGAAGATCTTGCCCGGCACTGCTGCGTCGGTGCTGAACCATTTTTCGAAGTGATGGCGATAGGAGCAATTCGAACGGAAGGCATAGATGCTTTCACCGTTCACATCCCCCGCCCGCTGGATCGGCCCATGGTTGAGCGGCGCGATGATGACCATTTCTTCTTCGAACGCCGGGATGCCTTCCAGCGTCGGATGCAGCACCGGTCCATCGACAAACGCCGCCGCCAGTCGCCCGGACAACACACCGTCGATCATCGTCCCGGAGGGGCCGGTGGACAGGTCCAGATCGACCTTGGGATGGCGCTGGTTATACGCCGCGAGCAATTCGGGAATGCGCACCGCCGCCGTGCTTTCCAGCGAACCGAGGGCAAATGCGCCTTGCGGTTCTTCGCCGGCGACGGTGGCGCGGGCTTCTTGCACCAGATCGAGAATCCGCCGCGCGTATTCGAGAAAACTCCAGCCGGCGGGCGACAGGCGCAATCGACTTTTTTCGCGGATAAACAGATCGACGCCCAAGTCCTGCTCAAGCTGTTTGATTCGCGTGGTCAGGTTCGACGGCACGCGATGAATCTGCGTCGCGGCGGCGCTGATACTGCCGTGTTCGGCAACGGCTTTGAAAATTTCCAGCTGCACCAGATCCACAGTCATTCTCCAGTCGTGAACGAAACGATCATTATTATTCAGTTTCCAGAAAACAAACGGCACCCTACTCTAGGCCCATCCACTGAACATGCAGGACAAAGCCATGAGCCAGATTTCCAGCCAGACCCACGCTATCTCGATCAACCCCGCCACCGGCGAGCAGATCGGCCACTACGCATTTGAATCCCAGGCAGCCCTCGACGCCGCACTGACCCGCGCCGCGTTCGGTTTCTCGAAGTGGAAACGCAAGCCGCTGCAAGATCGCTCCCGTGCCCTGACCGCTCTAGCCGGTGCCTTGCGCGAAACCGCCGAAGCCATGGCAACCATGATCACCCTGGAAATGGGCAAGCCGATTGCTCAGGCCCGTGGCGAGATCGAAAAGTGCGCCAAGCTCTGCGAGTGGTACGCCGAACACGGCCCGGCCATGCTCAGCGCCGAACCGACGCAGGTTGAAGGTGGCAAGGCGCGCATCGAGTTTCGCCCGCTCGGCCCGATTCTCGCTGTGATGCCGTGGAACTTCCCGATCTGGCAAGTGCTGCGCGGCGCGGTGCCAGCGCTGATCGCCGGCAACACCTACGTGCTCAAGCATGCGCCGAACGTGATGGGCAGCGCTTACCTGCTGCGCGACGCTTTTACCCGCGCCGGTTTTGCCGATGGCGTGTTTGAAGTGATCAATGTCACCCCGGAAGGCGTTTCCAGCGCCATCGCCGACCCGCGCATCGCCGCCGTGACCCTGACCGGCAGCGTCCGCGCCGGTATGGCCATCGGTGCACAGGCCGGTGCTGCATTGAAGAAATGCGTGCTGGAACTGGGCGGTTCCGATCCGTTCATCGTGCTCAACGACGCCGATCTGGATGAAGCCGTGCAGGCTGCCGTCATCGGCCGTTACCAGAACTCCGGCCAGGTCTGCGCCGCCGCCAAACGCTTGATCATCGAAGAAGGCGTGATCGAAGAATTCACCCGCAAATTCGTCGAAGCCACGCGCAAATTGAAGGTCGGTGATCCTTTGGCCGCCGACACCTACATCGGCCCGATGGCGCGTTTCGATCTGCGTGATGAACTGGATCAACAAGTACGCGACACTCTGGAAGAAGGCGCGACCCTGCTGCTCGGCGGCGGCAAGGCCCAAGGCCCGGGCAACTACTACGAGCCGACTGTGCTGGCAGACGTCACTGACCGCATGACCTCGTTCAAACAGGAACTGTTCGGCCCGGTCGCCTCGATCATCACCGCCCGCGATTGTGCGCATGCCGTCGCACTGGCCAACGACAGCGAGTTCGGCCTGACCGCGACGATCTACACCGCCAATGTGCAACTGGCCCAGCAACTGACCAGCGAACTGGAAACCGGCGGCGTGTTCATCAACGGCTACTCCGCCAGCGACCCACGAGTGACCTTCGGCGGCGTGAAGAAAAGCGGTTTCGGCCGCGAGCTGTCGCACTTCGGCGTCCGCGAATTCTGCAACGCACAAACCGTGTGGCTGGATCGCAAATAACCCGGACACCGGTAGGAGCTGCGGCACGCTGCGATCTTTTGATTCTGATTTTAAAGATCTAAAGATCGCAGCGTGCCGCAGCTCCTACACGTTTGAGTCTGGGCAGCAGTCGGTAATCGCTTAGCGGCGCTGCACTTCAAGCAACACTTGCAACGGATGACGCACCGCCCGATCCGACTGGCGCTTGACCTGACTGCGGCACGAATAACCGGTGGCCAGCGCCTCGCCCTGCTCTGCCGGCGCATCAATCTGCCGTGCCCAGGATTGCTCGTAGATGACTGCCGACGTCTCGCGATTGCGCGCTTCGTGGCCGTAAGTGCCAGACATGCCGCAGCAGCCGGTAGCCTGCGTCGCCAGTTTCAACCCGGCACGTTCGAACACCTGTTCCCACTGTCGCGTCGCGGCGGGTGCGTTGGTTTTCTCGGTGCAATGCGCCAGCAGGCGGAACGCCTCAGCGCTGCGTGGAGCGGCTTGCTCGGGCATCACTTTGAGCAGCCATTCCTGCACCAACGCCACCTCAGGGCACGCCTGCATGCCCGGCACTTTCTGGTATTCCTGGCGATAAACCAGAGTCATCGCCGGGTCCAGCCCTACCAGCGGTACGCCGATATCCGCCAGTTCCCGAAGTTGCCCGGCATTGCGCAACGCCGCGCGGTTGAACGCGGTGAGGAAGCCCTGCACATGCAGTGGTTTGCCGTTGGCACTGAACGGCGCCAGATAAACCTGATAACCGAGCCGCGAAATCAGCTCCACCATGTCCGCCAGCAACGGCGCTTCGAAGTAGCGCGTGAAGGCGTCCTGCACCAACACCACACTGCGCTCGCGCTGCGCCTGAGTCAGCGCCGACAGGTTCTGCACCGTGGCCGGTTGCACCTGCCAACGACGCATCGCCGCGTGGAAATCGAAACGGCTGAGCAACGGCACGTCGATCATCCCGCCGAGCCGCTCAAGCATCCGACGACTGAACGCGGCGCCCATCAAACCGTTGTACAGCGGCGCGATCCGCGCCATGTAGGGAATGCTGTATTCCAGCGAGGCGATCAGATAATCCCGTGCCGGGCGCAGATAACGGCTGTGATACAGCTCGAGAAACCGCGAGCGAAACTCAGGCACATTGACCTTCACCGGGCATTGCCCCGCACAGGATTTGCACGCCAGGCAACCGGCCATGGCGTCGTAAACCTCATGGGAAAAATCCGCTGCCGGCGTGCGGCTGTTACGCCAGCGCTGCCACAAGGTGCTGAAAAACGCTGGTCGCCGAACCGCATCCGACAACACATCAACCCCCGCCTCGCCCTGCAACCGCAACCACTCGCGAATCAACGACGCCCGGCCCTTGGGCGACTGCGAACGTTCGCGGGTGGCTTTCCATGAAGGGCACATCGCGTCATCGGGATCGAAGTTGTAGCAGGCACCGTTGCCATTGCAATGCATGGCCGCGCCATAGCTTTGCCAGACTTTTTCGTCGATCTGCCGATCCAGCTCACCGCGCAGGGTTACTTCGTCGATCTTCAACAGTGTCGCGGCGACATTGGCCGGGGTGGCGATCTTGCCGGGGTTGAACTGATTGAACGGATCGAACGCAGCCTTCAACGCTTGCAGTGCGGGATACAGTTCACCGAAAAACGCTGGTACATATTCCGAACGCAGGCCTTTGCCGTGCTCGCCCCACAGCAGTCCGCCATAGCGTTGGGTCAGCGCGGCGACGCCATCGGACACCGGCCGTACCAGCGCCGCTTGTAGCGGGTCCTTCATGTCGAGAATCGGCCGTACGTGCAACACGCCGGCATCGACGTGACCGAACATGCCGTACTGCAAACCGTGGCTGTCGAGCAGCTCGCGCAGTTCGGCGATGTACTCGGCCAGATGCTGCGGCGGCACGGCGGTGTCCTCGACAAACGGCTGCGGCCGCGCTTCACCGGCGACGTTGCCGAGCAAACCGACCGCTCGCTTGCGCATGCCGTAAACCTTGCTCACCGCCGCCTGACCGACGGCCAGCGTATGTCCCAGTCGTTCGACAGTGCGGTCGCTGCTCAGGTGTTCGAGGAAGGTTTCGACCCGGCGTTGCAGATCGTCCGGATCGTCGCCGCAGAACTCCACCAGATTGATCCCCAGCGTCGGCCGCTCGGCGTTCTGCGGGAAGTATTCGGCGACGCCGTGCCAGACGATGTCCTGCATCGCCAGCAACAGCACTTTAGAATCGACGGTTTCAATCGACAGCGGCTTGAGCGCCATAAGTGCCCGTGCATCGCGCAGCGCATCCATGAATCCGGCGTAGCGGATGTTCACCAGCATGGTGTGTTTGGGGATCGGCAATACATTCAGCTTGGCCTCGACCACAAACCCCAGCGAACCTTCGGCGCCGCACAGCACGCTATTGAGGTTGAAGCGCTGGTCGGCTTCACGCAGATGCGCGAGGTCGTAACCGGTCAGGCAACGATTGAGATCAGGGAAGCGCTGCTTGATCAGCTCGCCCTGCTCATCAATGATCTGCCGCGCACAGCGATAGACTTCGCCGACCCGATCTTCGCGGGCGCAATATTCGGTGAGCTGATCTTCCTGCAGCGCACGACCGTGCAAATGTTCGCCGCCGCGCAGAATCATCTGCAATTCGAGCACATGGTCGCGGGTCTTGCCGTAGGTGCAACTGCCTTGCCCGCTGGCGTCGGTGTTGATCATGCCGCCGACGGTGGCGCGATTGGACGTCGACAGTTCCGGGGCGAAAAACAGCCCGGCGCTCTTCAGGGCCGCATTGAGCTGATCCTTGACCACCCCGGCCTGCACCCGCACCCAGCGCTGCTCGACGTTGATTTCCAGAATGCGGTTCATGTGCCGCGACAGATCGACAACGATGCCGTCGGTCAGCGACTGGCCGTTGGTCCCGGTGCCACCGCCCCGAGGCGTGATCACCACCTGCTGGAAGGCCGGCTCGGCAATCAGCCGCGCAACCCGCGCAACATCCTCGGCATCCATGGGGAACACCACTGCTTGCGGCAGGCGCTGATAGATCGAGTTATCAGTGGCCAACACCACGCGGCTGGCGTAATCGGCGCTGATCTCACCGCGAAAACCACTGGCCTTCAGGGCGTTGAGAAACTGTTGGTAATCGCTGGTCAGAGCGGTAGCGGGCGACAGTCGGGCAATCATCAGGTGTGAATCTCGGTTCAAATTCGGGCCGTGTGGCGGTGAACTGTTGTACGCAACGAATGATTGCGTCAGGCTCCGCCATCTAATACGCCCATGTTCAGCGCAGAACGCTGTCGGGACAAACGTAAAATCGACCCGCAATCCATGACTAAAACGAATGAATCCGCGAACGCTCACCCCTTCCATGTCGTTATTGCTGGCTTTTGAGGCTGCCGCCCGCCACGAAAGCTACACCCGTGCGGCTCATGAGTTGTCGCTGACGCAAAGCGCAGTCAGCCGCCAAGTGCAGATTCTCGAGAAGATGCTCGGCATGCGCCTGTTCAGTCGCGAAGGCCGGCAAGTGGTGCTGACGGATGTGGGGCGCATGTATCAGCGGGAACTCGCCGAAGCCCTTGGGCAGATCCGCAGCGCGACCCTGCAAGCCATGGCATTTGGTTCCGGCATTCACAGCCTGCGCCTGGCGACGCTGCCGACGTTCGGTTCGAAATGGTTACTGCCACGGCTCAAGGATTTCTACACTGCCCACCCCGGCATGACTGTGCACTTGCATTCACGCATCGAAGCCATCGACTTCGACACCAGCGAAATCGATGCCGCGATCTGCGTTGGCGGTGGTGAATGGCCGGGGCTGACCGCCCTGCCCCTGCACACCGAAGAACTGGTGGTGATTGCCAGCGCGCAATTGTCCGCCAGCGAACGCGGCGAAGCCGAACAGCACATCACCGGGCAATTGCTGCTCAATGTCAGCAGCAATGCGCAGGCCTGGGCCGAATGGTTCAGCCATCACGGTTTACCGCACCGCAGCATGCGCATCGGCCCGAGTTTCGAGATGACTGCGCATTTGATTCAGGCGGTGCGCGCCAATATCGGTGTCGGTCTGGTGCCACGGATTCTGGTCGAGGATGAATTGCTCAATGGTGAGTTGCTGCAACTGGGTGAACCGATTACCAGTCGACGCAGCTATTACCTGGTGTATCCGCCGCGCAACGAGGCGCTGCCATCGTTGAAGGCGTTTCGCGATTGGTTGTTGCATACGTTGTGAGTCGGGGTTGTGGCGCTGCTTACAATGCCTTCGCGAGCAAGCTCGCTCCCACACTGGATTGATGAGCAACTCAAATCCCGTGCAGGAGCGAGCCTGCTCGCGAAGAGGCCATCAATCACATACTGCCCGCTGACTGATAACGCTCTACCGCCGCAAACACACTGAGCCGCGCCCGATGCAGCAGCACCCGAGTGTTGGTCAGCGAGATATCCAGTAATTGCGCAATATCTTCCAGCTCCAGCCCCTGACGCTCCCGCAGCAACAGCACACTGCTCTGCGCATCAGACAATTCACGCAAAGCCTGCTCAAGGCATTCGCGCAATTGCTCCTCGCGCAGCAGCGCTTCGGGGGTGTCCTCATGCCAGGGTTGCGGCACGCCGGACCAGCGTCCACCGGTGCTGAATCGCTCCTCACCTGCACCACCAAATGACGCCGGCAAATCGTCGAGTACCGCGTCGCGGCGATTCTGTCCGTAACGGCATTTTGCGGCATTGGCGGTGATCGTCAGAATCCATGTCTTGAGACTCGACCGCCCCTGAAATCCCGCCAGCCCGCGAACAATCGCCAGCCAGGCTTCCTGCACCACATCATCCATGTGTTTGCGCCCGACAATCGCCGTCGCCACCGCACGCATGGCGCCCTGATAACGGTTGACCAGATCGACATAGGCCTGCTGCTCACCTCTGAGCAAGCGATCCAGAAAGCCAACATCGTCCGGTTGATGAAACGTTTCTTCGACAGTCCCTGACAGGCGCATTTCATTGATCATCCAAGGTATGACCGCTGGAAACCTGCATCCAGAGACGCAGGCACGCGTGCTTCTGAACTACATACGAAGCAGCGCTGGCAGTGGATGCACCTGGAGGGTATTAATTTTTTGCCCGGGGGCAATAAAAAACGCCGCTCAATGAGCGGCGTTTGGGTGTTGTGGCCAAAAGGAATGGCTTGGGATGAAAGTTTCCCGCTTTTTAGCGTTTCAGCGGTGGAGGCGCACTCGGCCCTTTGAAAAGAGGCTTCTCTAGCCGCTTGCCGTCCGGCCCAAAAAAAAGGCGCTCCAAATGCTTTGGCATTAGCTGCGGTGCTCTGGCAGTCATTGTGATCCCTCTAATGCAGCGCTGAATTCAACCCATTTAACCTTCGTGGAATCTATCAGCAAAAACTCGACACCAAAAGGCGTCGACTCGCCACCCGCATCAAGCCAGCATGGATTCTGCATCACGAACTGCCCACTGCCTGACTCGGGCGGCCACTCGACCGGCCAGCCTAGTACGCGCCTTTCGTCATTCAAATGCAGGGTGATGATCCGGTTGAATTGCGAGAATGCGCAGAACCATTCACTCGGATAAGAAGATTGTTTCGTTACGTTTCTGTTGCGCAACCACCTATGCAATTTGTCATTGGTAGCCAGGCAGCAGGCCGACAATCCCAGCAACAAAGAAAAAATGAATGCCCATGACGTCTCAGCCCTGGCATCCCATTGACCGATCGAGATCCCACTTGCTCCCACCCATAAACACAACGCACCAACCCCGGTTACAGCCCCATGAATCACAAACGTAAAAATCAGCGCCTGCACAATCTGACCAAACGTATCGGGTCGCTTGAACGCAGTGAGCGAGTAAAAGATCCACCCGGAAAGAAATCCGGGAATCAGATACTGCAATAACGGAATAACTTCTTTGACCAGATCATCCATGATCCGCGGCTCCTTGAAAGACATGCCGGCCCGATTGATGGCCGGCACTCCAAGCCTAGAGCACTCAAAGAAACCGCTCGCTTACAACTGTCACAGCTGATTACGCGAAACCGGAAAACCTACGCATCCTGCAAAATCAGATCCGCGCCCTTCTCCGCCACCATCAGCACCGCCGCATGGGTATTGCCCGAGGTCACGTTGGGGAAGATTGACGCGTCGACGATGCGCAAGCCTTGCAGGCCATGCACTTTCAGGCGCTTGTCGACCACCGAAGTCCGCTCGTCCGCACCCATCGCGCAGGAGCCGCACAAGTGATAGATCGAGCCGCAGTTGTCGCGGAAGTACTGCAACATTTGCTCATCGGTTTCCACCGTCGGGCCGGGCAGGACTTCATCGACAGTGATGTTCTTGAGCGCCGGCGCATTCATGATCTTGCGCATCAGACGGCTGCCCTGAATGACCTCATCGATGTCCTTTTGCGTGCTCAGATAGTTCGGGTCGATCAGTGCGGCATCACGCGGGTTTTTCGAAGCGATTTCAATGTGCCCGCGACTGGTAGGACGGCACGGATTGAAGCACAGCAGAAACCCTGAATAAGGCTCGGGCTTGAGGCTGGCCTTGTTGTTTTTCGGAATCTGGTAAGACAGCGGATTGAAGTACAACTGCAGGTTCGGGTAATTCTGTTGCGCATTGCCACGGAAGAAACCGCCGGCCTGATTCACGCTCATGGCCAGTGCGCCCTTGCGCGTCAGCAGGTATTTGATACCGAGTTTGAGCTGGCCGAACAGCGAACTGAGCTCATCGTTCAAGGTTGGAATATTGGCCTTGTAGTAATAGCTGGCGCACAGGTGATCCTGCAGGTTCTGCCCCACCGCCGGCAGGTGCTTGACCATCGGGATCTGATGCTTGGCCAACAATGCACTGTCGGCCACGCCGGACAATTGCAGGATTTTCGGCGTATCGACGGCGCCGGCGCAGAGGATCACTTCCTTGCGAGCGGTGAAGCTGCGCACCACGCCATGCTGGGTGATGGAAATCCCGGTGGCGCGTTGCTGCGATTCGTCGAACAGCACGCGATCCACCAGCGCGTAATGCTCGACCGTCAGATTCGGTCGGCTTAGCGCCGGGTGCAGATGAGCGAAGCTGCTGGAGCAACGCTGACCGTTTTTAGTGTTGACGTCATACAGGCCGGCACCCTCGAATTTCGCCCCGTTGAAATCTTCGCTGCGCGGATAACCCAATTCAGAGCATCCGTCGAGAAATACATCGCAGATCGGGTGCGTCTGGCCTTTCATCGGAGTGATGCTGATCGGGCCACTGCCACCGTGATATTCGCTGTCGCCCAGCGGATGGTTTTCCAGTTTGCGGAAGTACGGCAGCACGTCCTTGAAACCCCAGCCATCGTTGCCGTTGGCCGCCCAATCGTCGAAATCATGGGCCTGACCCCGCACGTAAATCATCGCGTTGATCGAGCCCGAGCCGCCCTGCACCTTGCCGCGCGGGGCATAAATTTCGCGGTTGTTGAGCTGTTTCTGCGGCTGGCTGTAATACATCCAGTTGAAGGTCGGGTTGTAATACATTTTGGCGAAACCGACCGGGATCTTGAACCACAGCGAGCTGTCCTTGCCGCCTGCTTCCAGCAACAGCACGCTGTGTTTGCCCGAGGCCGAGAGCCGGTTGGCCAAAACGCATCCGGCCGCGCCGGCGCCAGCGATGATGTAGTCGTATGTCATGTACGGTTACCGCGTAAGTCGTTGTACAAAAACCGCCATCCCCCAGGGGTTGGCGTAGCATTCGGATCGTGTGTCAGCCTCTGGCTGGCGATGTGTCTTTGACGTCGGCCGGGGTCGCGGCCATTTGCAGGTGCAGACGCTCGCCGGTGTACGGCGAATGCTTGCGCACCACGTCCATGTTCAGTTCCACGCCCAGACCCGGCTCGGTGGACGGGATGATGTAGCCGTCCTCCCACTGCAACGGTTTGGTCAGGATTTCGGCATGGAAACCGCCCCAGGTCATGATGCTTTCCTGGATCAGGAAGTTCGGCGTGCAAGTCGCCAACTGAAAACTCGCAGCCGCACCAATCGGCCCGTTGTACAGATGCGGAGCGATTTGCGCGTAGTAGGCCTCGGCCATGCTGGCGATCTTCTTCGCTTCGAGCAGACCGCCGCAGCGCGCCACATTCATCTGCAAAATCGACGCGCCGCCAGCCTGCAACAGCTTGAAGAATTCGTACTTGGTGGTCAGTCGCTCGCCTGTGGCAATCGGGATACTGGTCTTCGCCGCGACTTGCGCCATGGCGTCTTCCTGCCCCGGCGGTACCGGCTCTTCGAACCACAGCGGATCGTATTTTTCCAGGCGTTTGGCCAGACGAATCGCCGACGACGGGACCATCTGCCCGTGCGTGCCGAACAGCAGATCGCACTTGTCGCCAACCGCTTCACGGATCTTGCGGCAGAAGGTTTCGCAGCGCTCCAGCACCTCCAGTGAAATCTGATGCCCGGAGTACGCGGTGTACGGGCCCGCCGGGTCGAACTTCACGGCGGTGAAGCCTTTGTTCATGTTCTCGATGGCGCACTCGGCGGCCAGATCCGGGTCGTCGTAGTCGTACTCGCCCTTGCTGTTGACCGGGTACAGATAGGTGTAGGAACGCAGGCGCTCGTTGACCTTGCCGCCGAGCAATTCGTAGACCGGTTTGTTCGCCGCTTTGCCGATGATGTCCCAGCAGGCCATCTCCAGACCGCTGACCACCCCCATCATGGTCAGGTCCGGGCGCTGGGTGAAACCGCTGGAATAGGCCTGACGGAAAAAGCGCTCGATGTGGTGCGGGTCCTGATTGAGCAGGTAGCGCTCGAACACATCTTCGATGATCGGCAACATGGCTTTCGGGCCGAAGGTCGCAGCGTAGATCTCACCCACGCCTTCGATGCCGCAATCGGTCTTGAGCTTGACGAACAGCCAGTACATGCCGCCGATGTGCGGTGGCGGTACGGCAACGATATGGGTTTCAAGGGCGACGATTTTCATCTCAGGCACCTGTCTTGTTCAGAAGTTTGCGATTGATTCGGGCGCGCAGGGTCACGGCAGCGAGAGTGCCGAGCAGACCGACGAAGGCGATGTAGCCGAAGTACAGCTTGTAGCCGAGAGCACCCGGATAGTGCTCGGTGAGGTAGCCGTTGATCAGCGGGATAAAGGCGTCCGGCATGTAGCCGACCACTGAGACGATGCCGATTGCCAGACCGGTGATGCGCAGCGGCACGTCGCAACTGTCGAGGATCGCCCAGTACAATCCGCGAATAGCGTAGGTCATCAGGCCGATGAAGATAACCGTGCCGATCAGCAGCCCCATGCTGTTCAGCGCCGGGAACACGATAAGACCGATCATCGCCAGCGATGCCAGCAGCAGCGCAACGATCAACACCGAAATGTTCGAGAACTTGTCACCGAGCCAGCCACCACCGATGCCGCCCACCGGACGCATCCACAGCTTGATGGTGGTGATGGTCCCGGCCATGACCGCCGTCAGACCGCCGCCTTGCAGGTAATCGGAGAAACTGTAGGTGGCCCAGAAGATGTGATAACCGCAGAACACGATAGCGGTGACCAGCCACAGCTCAGGGATTTTCACCAGCGTCGTCAGGTCGGCGAGCAGATTGAACCTGCCCTTCTCCACCGCTGGCGTGTCTTCCATCGACTTCGGGTCCTTGATCAGCACCAGCACGCAGCCGATGGCAATACAGGTGAAGGCGTAGAGATAAACCACATGCTTGAAGCCTTCGGCGGTGGACTCGCCACGGGTTTCGGTGGCGTAGGCAAACAGCCCCAGTGCGACCGTCGCCAGCAACGCTTCAACCAGCCCGCGACCGCCATCGAGAATGCCGAAGAACCGGCCCTGCTCGGTGTGATGAGCAATCATCTTCACCCGCTTGAGCACCGAGGCCCAGAAGGTCAAACCGGTAGTAAGGCCCCAGCAACCGAAGATGATCATCAGCCCGGTCATCGACGGCGAGGTTGAGTACCAAAGGCCCAGCACGCCGGTCGCGACCAGCGAAAAGAAGATCAGAAAACGCGGCGCGATGCGGTCGGCCAACCAGCCGCTAGGGAGATAACTGAGGAGGAAAATCGTGCCAAGCATCGAGTACAGATAGCCCAGTTCACTGTGGCTGATCTGAAAAACCTCAAGCATGGTGGTCTGATAGACCTGGCGCAGATAGAGAATCGGATAGATCGCACCGGCGGCGAGCACCAGCAACATCAATTGCAGATAGCGACTTCCCTTGTCGCTCTGGCTTTTCACAGCCGAACGGGAACCCTGAACAGCGGCAGCAGAGTTTGCATGCTTGGACATTGAAGTGACCTCGGGCAACCCGTGTACCGGGCGCCCCTGATAATTGTTTTTATAGGTGTCGCGTGAGGCGTGACGCGGTAGATCAGTACTTCATGACCACGAGACGGGTCTGGGTGAATTCGAGCATGCCGTGCTTGCCGTCATCGCCGCCCAGGCCCGAGCGCTTCCAGCCGGCGTGATAACCCTGATACGGATCGGCCGGGGTGCGATTGACGTACAACTCGCCGGCCTCGATGGCGTTGGCGACTTTCTGTGCGGTGCGGTAGTTCTCGGTGTACAGCACCGACGACAGACCGAACTGGTGGTCGTTGGCCATGGCCAGCGCTTCGTCGATGTCGCGGTACTTGAGCACCGGCAGCACCGGGCCGAAGATTTCTTCCTGGATGATTTCCATGTCCTGACGGCAGCCGCTGAGCAGCGTCGGCGGGTAGAAATGGCCGTTGCCTTCAGGGATAAAACCACCGCTTTCGAGGACTGCGCCGTCAGCAATCGCGCGCTCGACCATCGCGTGAATGTTCCGTTGCGAACTGGCGTTGACCAGCGGGCCCATAAGGCTGGCATTGGTGGCGCGGTCACCGAATTTAACCTGGGCGATTTTCGCTTTGAGCAGAGCGAGGAATTGTTCGTAGACACTTTCCTCTACGTAAACCCGCTCCACCGCCGTGCACAACTGGCCGCAGTGAGTAGTCTTGGAGGCGATGATCGCCGTGGCGGCAGCTTCCAGATCAGCATCGGCTTCGATGATCGCCGGGGTCTTGCCGCCCAGTTCCAGCGACGGCTTGGCGATGTTGGCCTTGCAGTAGTCGAGGACGATGCGCCCGGCATTGACGCTGCCGGTCAGGGTAATCAAGCCCACGGCTTTATGCGTGCACACCGCAGCGGCGGTAGCGTGGTCCATGGTCAGGATGTTGATCACCCCTTCCGGCATGCCCGATTGCTGCACCGCTTTGGCGATTTCCAGCGCCGAGATCGGCGTGTTGTTGCTCGGACGCACCACCACGGTGTTGCCGGCAATCAGCGCCGGAGCGACTTTGCGCAGTAAGGTGTAAACCGGGTAGTTGAACGGGATCAGGCAGGCGACGACGCCGATTGGCTCGCGGTGCAGGAACAGGTTTTCGTCGGGGCTGTCGCTGGGAATGATCTCGCCTTCGATACGGCGCGCCCATTCGGCGTGATAACGGGTGATCTGCGCGGCGTAACGCGCTTCGTTGCTGGCATCGCTGAGGCTTTTGCCGGATTCGGCAGCCAGCGCGGCACCGATATCTTCGGCGCACCGCTCAAGGGCATCGGCAAATGCCCGCAGGTGTTCCGCGCGTTCGATGCTGGTGAGTTTGCCCCAGACCTTTTGCGCCTTCGCTGCGGCATCGACTGCCGATGTGGCTTCTTCGGCGGTAGCGGCCGACACATGGCCGAGCAACGCTTCAGTGGCCGGGTTGTACACCGCGATCAATGCCGCGCTGGCCGGCTCGATGAATTGGCCATTTACAAAATTTCGCTCGATTCGCATGTGCATCGCCCATCGTTTGTTTTTATCAATGCCACCAGTCTTGTCATCGACGGCGGGTTGAACAAACGATTAAAAGGGCGGCGTAACATTCGAAAAATGCAGGTTACCCCCAAGAACAGCAAAATCCCCCTGTAGGAGTGAGCCTGCTCGCGATAGCATTTTTCCAGTGATAGATGTGTGACGGACACACCGCTATCGCGAGCAGGCTCACTCCTACAAGGGAATTGGGGGTGTCAGGTGGCGGCGGTCGACGGCTCCAGCTGGCGCTGCGCCAACCAGATTTCATCCTGCAACCACTGACTGAACGCCTGCAATTGCGGCATCTGCGTCTGTTCCGGCCGGGTCACCAGCCAGTACGACTGATGCCCCTCGACATGCACGTTGAGCACTTGCGTCAGCAGCCCGCTGGCCAGTTCCGGGGCGACCATGTGCCAGTCGGCAATGGTGATCCCGAGCCCGTCGATGGCCGCACGAATCGCCAGGTCGAGCAGATCGAACTCATAACCGCCCTGCGTATCGACACCCGTGATCCGCGCCGCATCGAGCCAGTGCTTCCAGGTCAGGTAACGTTGATCTTCCTTCGCCAGCACATGCAGCAACGTCAGACGATTGAGATCCATGCCCTGCTCGCCGCCCTCGCGGGCAAACAGCGTCGGTGCGCAAACGGCGATGTGCCGTTCCTGAATCAGCAGCGAACTGTCGAGCCCGTCCCACTCGCCGTCGCCAAAACGAATCGCACAATCCAGGGTGCTGGTTTCCGCCAGGCTGTCCTGCAAACGCGTGGTGATGCTCAGTTCGAGTTCCGGATATTGCTCGCGCAAACGCCCGAGTCGCGGCATCAGCCAACGGTTGGTGAAGGTCGGCGGCGCATTGATGTGCAGGCGATTGGAATGGGTTTTCTGTTGAATGCTGCGCACGGTCAGCTCGATCTTGTCGAACGACTGGTGCAAGGCACGCAGCAGAATGCGCCCGGCGCCGGTCAATTCCAGATGGTGATGGCGGCGCTCCAGCAGGCTTTCACCGAGCTGTTCTTCCAACTGCCGAACCTGACGACTGACCGCACTCTGGGTCACGTTGAGCAACTCGGCGGCGCGGGTGAAGCTGCCGGTGCTGCCAGCCACTTCGAATGCTTTGAGCGCATTCAGGCCGGGCATTTTGCGTTTCATACAAGGCACTCGAAAACCACTGACAAGGCGCGCAGCATCCCACGACTTTGCCGGACTGTCCTACGGGATTTTCCGAGTAACATGCATTCGACGCAGGTTTATTCGCACTTTTTATCGTTTGTTCAACCTCTCGCTGATCGCAAGACTGGCCGGCATCTCTAATAAAAATAACCGAGAGCCGCTCCATGCCCTTCCCTGCTTCGTTACGCCTGCGCACGACGTCCATCGCTCTGCTCTGCACCTTTGCCGCTCCGGCGATGGCCGTGCAAGTCACCGACAATCTCGATCTTGGCGGCGCCATTCGTGCGCGCTGGGACGTGGACCCGGATCGCGATATTCAGAAGTTTGGCCTCGACACGGTATTCCTCAGCGCCAAATACAATTCCGACAGCTGGATCGGCGAAGCGCAGTACCGTTTTTACGGTCGCTCCTATCCCTACCAGTACACCAAGAACTATGGCGATATCCGCTTCGCCAAATTCGCCTGGGCCGGCTACAAGTTCAATCCCGAGCAACAGATTCAGGTGGGTCTGAACACGGTGCCGTTCGGCTTGCAGCCGTACTTCGGCAGCACCTTCTATGAAACCCTGGGCAACGTCATCGGCCTCGAAGATGTGCAGCAGGTCGGCGCCAAATACATTCAGCAAAGTGGCGACTGGAACATTCAGGCCGGTTACTACCTGCGCCCGGCGTGGCAAGGCAAAGGCACCAGCAATGGCGTCACTTACTCCAGTGTGGTGTCCGAAGCCGACAGCTATGTGGCCGATGGCAGCGACAATCAGGAACGCAACACCGTGGTGCTGCGAGTGGCCAAAGCAATGGACCTGGGGCCATGGAAATCTGAAGTCGGCGTCTCCGGTCTGACGTCGAGCATTCAGAACAGAGACACCAACAATGACGGCCGCCGCAATGCCGTGGCCGTGCACTATTTGGGCAAGAACGGCCCGTGGGGTGTGCAGTTGCAGGCGGCACGCCAGCAGATGTCGCCGCGCAATCCCGGCAGCGACGAAGTAGTGACGCTCGGCGGTTACGACGGCACCTATAATGTCGCCAGTCGCGGCAATCTGTACGTGGCCGATCTGAGCTATGACGTGGGTGGCAAATACCTGTTCGACCAGATCAGCGGCATCAAGCTGTACGCCAACTACAGCGCATTCGACAAGTCCGCCAGCGGCTTCAAGACCTCGGAGCGGATGATCCTCGGCAGCTCGTTTTCAGTGAGCAAGTTGTGGGTGGCGACCGAGTGGTTGTTTGGCAGAAACGACCCGTATATCGGTGGCAGCAATTACACCCAGAGCCTGGGCGCGGGTGGGCTGGATCAGTGGGAAAACCAGTTGTATGTGAACGTTGGGTATTACTTCTGATCTGGTATTTGCTGCGCTGCTGAATGCGTCTTCGCGAGCAAGCTCGCTCCCACAGGTTTTGTGATCACCACAAATCCAGTGTGTGCGGGCTTGCCCGCGATGGCGTCGGTCCAAACAACACTTGCATCCGCCCACCACCAATAGTCAGATAGGCCCTTCAAATAAAACCTACAAAAAAATCATAAGGCCGAGCCATGGGTTCGGTCCGGAGTTCCGCCTCCATGCGTCAACTGCCCTCGCTCAACACCCTGCGCGTATTCGAAGAAGTCGCCCGCCATCGCAGTTTCAGCCAGGCCGCATTGGGCCTGAATGTCACGCAAGGCGCGGTCAGCCGACAGATCAAACAACTTGAAGATTATCTCGGGGTCGCGCTGTTCGTGCGCACCCCGCAAGGCTTGTCACTGACCGAAGCTGGCAGCAACCTCAAACCGCATCTGGCCGAAGCGTTCGATCATATGGAGCGCGCCCTGCAAGCCGTGCGCGTACCCAATCTGCGCCAGCGCCTGCGGGTCCTTGCGCCGCCGACCTGGGCGACTCGCTGGTTGTCACCGCACCTGCGTGCGTTCTGCCAGCGCTATCCGGACATCAGCCTCAGCGTCACCAATCACACCGACCACGACAGCTTTGCGGAGATCGACTGCCATATCCGCTTCGGCCTCGCGGCGGCCACGCATTGCGTGAGCCAATTGCTGGTGATGGAACGACACATTGCGGTGGCCAGCCCTGAACTGTTCAACGGTGATCAGGCGCCGGATCTGCGCGAGAGTTCGCTGCTGCATATCCTCCACGACGGCAAGCGATTGAGAGTCTGGGAAAACTGGCTGGCGGCCATGGGGCGGGATGATGTCGACGCCGGACAAGGGCTGGAATTCAGCACGCTGGATCAGGTGATTCACACCGCGCTGGCCGGTGGTGGCGTGGCAGTGATTGATCGGCAGATGATCGAGAAGGAATTGGCCAACGGCAGCTTGCTGCCGATCACCCCGATTGAGGTGATCGGTCCATATGGTTACTGGCTGGACGTGGCCAACGACAAGCAGGGACTGTCGAAAGTGAAGCTGTTCACCGATTGGCTGAGCCTGGTGAGCAATCCCTGAAACACCTTGTCCCCTGTAGGAGCTGCCGAAGGCTGCGATCTTTTGATCTTGTTTTTCAGGATCAAAAGATCGCGGCCTTCGGCAGCTCCCACAGGGACCGATGGGGGTCTTAGATTGGGGCGGCCACTTTGACCGCCGCAACCACCGAGCCTTCCACCGGACTCTGCGCCTTGCACGCCTGACTCAATGTCAGCGACTTGGTCTCCGGCGCCCACGCCCACGACAGCCATGCGCCAATCGCAAGAATCGCCGCGAGGATGCCCATGGTCGGGCTCAGGCCAATACCCGCCACACTCACCGGCAGCAGAAAAGTGCTGACCGCCGAGCCCAGACGACTGACCGCCGTCGCCAGACCAATGCCGCTGGCGCGCACTTCCGTCGGGAAGCTCTCTGCCGGGAACACTCCGACCAGATTACTCACCGCTGACAACACCAGCGTGAACAAGCCAAACACCAACACCATCAGCCACGCCGCACTGCTCGGCAACACCGCCAGCAGGAACAGCGCCACCGCCAGAATGATGAACGAGTTGATCAAGAACCCACGGCGGCTGAATTTGACCGTGCACCAGATGCCGATCAACGCCCCGAGGATCAGCAACAGATTGAGCATCAGCTCAGTGCCAAAACCTTCGGCCAGGCCCATCTTCTGCAGGATCGACGGCAGAAAGGTGTAGATCGCAAAGTACGGCATGACGATGCACACGAAGAACAGACAGTTGAACGCCGTGCGTTTGCGGTACTCGCGACTGAACAGCACCGCGTAGCCCGAGCGGGTTTCCGTGGAGCGGGTTTCATCGAGCTCGACGTTATCGCCCAGGTGCTTTTTGACGATGGCGCGTGCTTCCGCCACACGGCCCTGATTGACCAGCCAGCGCGGTGATTCCGGCGTGCCGATGCGCGCAATCAGAATCAACGCCGCCGGGATCGCCGACGACGCCAGCATCCAGCGCCAGGCATCGTCGCCGAGGTTGAGCATCGCGGTGCCGACGAAGGTTGCGGCGACATAACCAAAGGTCCAGATCACGCTGAAAGAACCGAGCAGCACGCCCCGGTGTTTCTTCGGCGAGAACTCGGCGAGCATTGCGTGACCGACACTGAAATCACCGCCCAGACCAATCCCGATCAACACTCGGCAGAGGAACAGACTCATGGCGCTTTCGACGTAAAACTGCATCACCGAGGCGATGGTGATTAGCACGAAGCTGACGAGGAAAATCTTCTGCCGGCCGACCTTGTCCGAGATCCAGCCGAAAAACAGACTGCCGAGAAACAGCCCGATCAGCGCCGACGCACCAATCAGCCCCTGCCAAAATGCATCGAGGTGCATCTGCGGGCTGAGCAAGGTGAAGGCGATACCGATCAGGCCGAGAATGTAGCCGTCGGTGAAATGCGCGCCGAAGGTCAGACCGGCGATCTTGATGTGAAACCGGCCAATGGGCAGGTCATCGATTTTTACGGGTTGAGCGGACATGTTCGTCTCCAGTTTTTGTTATTGACGGAGAAACCGATAGCTCTTGCTTCTGCTGTTGCAGGAGTGAGCACGCTCACTCCTGCAGGGGTTCTGCGGTGGGCTACAGGCCGCCCATCAACAGGTATTTGATTTCCAGATAGTCATCCAGACCGTACTTCGAACCTTCGCGCCCAAGGCCCGATTCCTTGATGCCTCCAAACGGCGCGACCTCGGTAGAAATGATCCCTTCATTGATCCCGACCATCCCCGCTTCCAGCCCTTCGGCCATGCGCCAGACCCGACCGATGTCACGGCTGTAGAAATACGCCGAGAGCCCGAACGGAGTGTCGTTGGCCCGCGCCAGCACTTCGGCTTCGTCCTTGAAGCGGAAGCATGCAGCGACCGGGCCGAAGGTTTCTTCCTGGGCTATCAACATCTCGCCGTTGACCTCGGTGAGGATCGTCGGCTGATAAAACGTGCCGCCGAGGGCATGCCGACGGCCGCCGCACAACAGCGTTGCGCCCTTCTCCAAGGCATCGCTGACGTGGGATTCGACTTTCGCCAGCGCAGCGTTGTTGATCAACGGCCCTTGCTCGGTGTCACCGTCCAGCGCGCTGCCAACGCGCATCGCGGCAACGGCTTCGGCGAGTTTGCCGGTGAAAGCTTCGTAGACGCTGTCTTGAATGAAGAAGCGATTGACGCAGACGCAGGTCTGCCCGGTGTTGCGGAATTTCGAGGCCATCGCGCCTTTGACGGCGGCATCCAGATCAGCATCGTCGAAGACAATGAACGGAGCGTTGCCACCGAGTTCCAGCGAAACTTTTTTCAAGGTCTCGGCCGCCTGACGCATCAGCAATTTGCCGGTTCGGGTGGAGCCGGTGAACGACAGCTTGCGCACTACACTCGACGCTTGCAGCGCACCGCCGATGGCCACCGCATCCCCGGAAACGATGTTGAAAACGCCAGACGGAATCCCGGCTTGCTCAGCCAATACCGCCAGGGCAAACGCTGACAGCGGCGTTTCTTCCGACGGTTTGAGAATCATCGTGCAACCGGCTGCCAGTGCCGGACCGACCTTGCGCGTGACCATCGCCAGCGGGAAGTTCCACGGCGTGATCGCAGCGACCACACCGATGGCTTCTTTGGTCACGATGATCCGCGCATCAGCCTTGTGGCTCGGAATCACGTCGCCATAAGCGCGCTTGGCTTCCTCACCGAACCACTCCAGAAAACTCGCGGCATACACCACTTCGCCCATCGCCTCGGCCAGCGGTTTGCCCTGCTCACGACTGAGCAGCGTGGCCAGATCCTTCTGGTTGGCGAGCATCAGTTCGCTCCAGCGTTTGAGCCGCTGGCTGCGCTCCTTGGCGGTGAGTTTGCGCCACGCCGGCAACGCACGGTCGGCGGCTTCGATAGCCGCGTTGGTTTCTTCGGCGCCAGCCTTTTGCACGTCGGCAATCAGCTCGCCATTGGCCGGGTTGCGCACCGGATAAGTCGCGCCGCCCTTGCCCCACTGGCCGTCGATGAAGTTGCCGTGACGGATTAAATCGCTCATGCCACAGCCCCTTGCAAAATGAAGCGCTCAAGGCCCGGACGCGCCGAACGCAGGATGCGTTTGCCGGCGGTGTAATCGTTGATCACGTCGCACGGGGTGTAGTTGCGTTCCAGTTCGTGCAGCTCATCGGCATCGAATTTAGTGTCGAGTGCCGCGAGCGCGCTGTCGAATTGCGCCGTGGTGTCGGCGCCGACCAGCATGCAATCAACGCCCGGATGATTGGCCACCCAGGCCTGGGCGATCTGCGCATTCGACACGCCACGGGCACGCGCCACACGCTGCACCGAATGGGCGATTTCGAACGAGGCTTCGTCGCTGTACATCTGCTGCGTGAAGAAGTCGGTCTGGTTGCGGGTCGACTGCACATCGCCGGTCAGCAGGCCTCGGGCCAACGGACTGAACACCGACACGCCAATGCCCTGATCCCGGCAGAACGGGATCATCTCGCGCTCTTCTTCGCGGTAGGCGCAGTTCAGTTGCAGTTGCATGTTGATCGGCTTGACCCAACCGTTGCGCTCGCAGGCCATGAGGATCTTCGCCAGTTGCCCGGTGAGCATGGTCGAGACACCGATATAACGGGCCTTGCCGGAGCGCACGATGTCATTCATGGCACTCATGGTTTCTTCGACCGGGGTGTTCACATCGAAGTAATGCAGCATGAAAACATCGACGTAATCCATGTCCAGACGCTTCAGCGACGCATCGATGCTGTCCATGATGTGCTTGCGCGAATGGCCGCTGGCGTTGATGCCGTTGCGGGTGCCGTAGCCAACCTTGGTGGTAATTACCAGGTCTTCACGGCAAGCCAGACGCTTGACGATACGCCCGACCACTTCTTCGCCGACACCCGCGGAATAGAAGTCGGCGAGGTCGATGAAGTTCACGCCGTTGTCCAGCGCGTGCGCGACGATGGGCTCGCTCTGTTTCTCATTGAAGATCCACGGTTTCCAGTCCGGGGTGCCCATGTTCATGGTGCCCAGGCACAGGCGGGAAACTTGCAGGCCGGAGTTGCCCAATCGGATGTATTGCATGCTGTGGACCTCAGGCTTTCGGCGTGTAAAAAGGGTTGCTGATGTGGTTGACCACATCGGCCAGTTGCGCGGTTTGCGGTTTGCCGGTCAGGGCGGCGCGGATCGCCGTGCGGCAGGCGTTGTAGTTGTTCAGGTAAACCGCATCGAGGTCATCGCAGGCCGGGTTGACCCAGTTGGCGGTGACGATTGCCCATTCATCTTCGGCTTCGGCTGGCAGCGTGCCGTCGAGCAGTGCTTCGAGCACAGCCTTGGCAATCCCGGCCTGGGACGCGCCCCATGTGGCGTTGCCGTGCAGGTCACTGCTGATCGCAGCCTTGTTCACATACAGAGTCATCGGTTTGACCGGGATGTTCGGCTGCGCAATCACCATGAACGGGCAATGGCCCTGGCTCGGCGACGCCAGACTGTTGGCGAACGCCTGCCCTGCCGGACCGTTGCGCGGGCCGATGAGAATATTGATGTGCGCAGCGTTCACGCCCGGGCCTTCGAAACCTTCACCGATGTACAGGTCGAGTTCTTTCATCAGTCATTACTCTTTGCGATACGAGGGATTTTTGGGTGATCGACAGCTCACGCAGGTCGTGTGACCGGCGGGATCAATAGCGCGGATTCGAGGGTGCGGCAGGAGAATGGGGACATGGCTGCAAACGCTCTCTGGTTGTTATTGATGAGCTGTGTTTGCGATTTTTTAACACCGGGCAACGACTTGGCCGTAACCATAAAAAGTCATAGGGCCATGAGCTTTTCTCATGCCCCTGGCAGCTGCCGCCGAACAAAAAAAATCCCGCTCAGGATCACCTGAGCGGGATTTGTGGTTCGCAACCTGCGCTTTACGCGACCACAGGAATCATCGGGTCTGCGGCAGCCAAGGCACTGACGCGATCAGCCGCAGGCGGGTAAATCCACTGGGTGTTGATCTGGGTCTTCAGCGTCTTGCCTTCCTGCTTGACCAGCTTCACCTGACGATCCCAGCCCTCGGTGTACACCGCACCCCAGGCGCCAAGGTCGAGACACGTCACGTATTTCGGCTGGCTGTAAGGCGTCGGATCAACCCCCAGAAGCTGCGCCGCAACGTTGTTGCCGGCATGCCGTCCCAGGGAAATCGCGTGCTGGCAGGTCATCAGCGCGTAGTTGCCGATGGCGTCGGAAGCGGCGTAGGCCACGTCACCGGTGGCGAAGATGTCGTCCTGACCGATGACTTTCAGGTTTGCATCAACGTGCAGGCGACCTTGAGCATCACGCTCGGCGGGGATCTGTTCGGTCAGTGAGCTGGCGCGCACGCCAGTGGTCCAGATAACGGTTTTCGCATCGATGTGCTGACCGTCCGACAGCGTCACGCCGCTTGCATCGACTGCTGCCACCGATACACCGAGACGCCATTCAACGCCCAGTTGTTCGCTGGCTTCGACAATCGAGTGGCTGATTTCTTCGCCCATCGAGGCGCCGATTTTCTGCCCGCGATCAACGATGATCACCTTGATGTCGGCCTGCTCACCAAGGATTTCCCGCAGGCGTCCCGGCATTTCAGTGGCTGTTTCAATCCCGGTGAAACCGCCGCCCGCCACCACTACCGTATTGCGAGCCTGGGTTTCAGGCTGATCGACCAGCGCTTTCAAATGTTTTTCCAGGCGGATCGCCGACTCGATGCGGTCAACGTCAAAAGCATGCTGCGCCACGCCCGGGGTGTTCGGCAGCGCCAGACCACTGCCGGTCGCCAGCACCAGTTTGTCGAAGTGCAGCACCTGCGTCTCGCCGGAAGCATCGGTGTAAGCCACGGTTTTTTGCTGCACGTCGATGGTCTCGGCAGCCCCTTTGATGAAGTTAACGCCGACTACTTCGAACAGTTCGCCCAGCGGCGCAGCCAGTTGATGCGCGTTCGGCTCGTAGAAACGTGGACGCACGCGCAGCTCGGCCTGAGGCGCCAGAACACTGACTTCAACGTTGTCACGACCATGAATCTCGGCCAGACGCGTGGCGCTCAACGCGCTCCACATACCGCCAAAACCCGCGCCGATTACCAGAATGTGCTGTTTCATTGTTGTCTCCGGGAGAGAAAATCACTGGACTTGAATTCGATAACGGCGACTGTATTGGTCGGATATAAAATCAACAAGTCAGATAGTTCGATGTTTATGATCGAACCTGTCGATTTATAAATTGGATAGCTATCTCGAAAAACGCCAATTCACTGGGCCTTACAAGCTAAAGCGCAAACCTTTGAAGATTGCCGACCCATCACTCACCTGCTAACATTGGCGACAAATCAAGTCGGAGATAACGATGTCCTTGTACAGTGCAGGAGTCGAGTACGGCATCCACTGCCTGGTGTTCCTGGTCGGTAACGGCGGCGACAGTCGCGAAGCGAGCGTGCGCGACCTCGCGGAACTGCAGGGCGTGCCGCTGGACTATCTGGCGAAGATCTTCACCAAACTGGCCAAAGGCAAACTGGTGGTTTCCACTGAAGGCGTGCGCGGCGGATTTCGTCTGTCACGGCCGGCGGATGAAATCACCCTGCTCGATATCGTCAACGCCATCGACGGGCGCAAGAATATTTTCGAATGCCGGGACATTCGCGGACGTTGCGCATTATTCGACGGCAACCCGCCAGACTGGGCGCTGGAAGGCACCTGCTCGATTCACGGGGCGATGATGACTGCGCAAAAGCGCATGGAAGAAGCCCTCGCCCAGCAAACCATTCTCGATATCGCGAGAAAGGTCGGGCGCAAGGCGCCTGCTGAGTTCGGGGCAAAACTGGAAGACTGGATGCAGGATCGACGGGAGAAAAAAGGCAACGTCAGCTCGATCCCGCTCACCGATATTTCAGACTGATCGCAGCCGTATTTCAGGCAAAAAAAAGCAGAAACCGTGGTTTCTGCTTTTTTGTGGACGCCTTGAAAAGCCTTCAGAGGCAATCACGCACCGCTTTGCGCAACGACCCGGACTTGGCCCACGGCGGTCCTTGATAGAGCGAAACCCGGCTGCCGTCCTTGTACTTCACGACATCGAGAATCTCGTCAGCAGTGATGATGCTCGGCGCGGTGATGCGGTAACCGTTGGAAATCGACGTCTGCGTGGTCTTGGAAACGTCCTGCTGCCACAACGGCAACAAACAGGCGGCGTAGTCCTTAGGGATTTTGGTGCTGGTCTTGCTGAGATTTGGCTCACCCGGCACCAACGACGACGGCAATGAACAACCCGCCAGCATTGCCAACGCCAACCCCCCGATCCATATCCGCATGGTGTTTCCCTGATCTGAAAAAAAGCGAATGTAGCCTGTAACCGCAGACACATCCATCGTGGCTCCGTGCCTTTGGCCAATATTGGACAAACTTTTACATCCGTTCAGCCGAAGACTGACGAGATGCGTCCCGCCGCAAAAAAATCCGGCTACTATTTTGTACCGAGAATGTTCCGGAGGTGATCATGCGGCTCAATGAATACGAACACGAACTTCAGCGCGACCTGCAAAGTGTCGCATCGGACCTGAGATGGTCAGCGGTCGACCTTAAACGCATCGCCGAGCAACTGCGCAAGTCCGGCAATGAAGCGGACGCACAAACGGTACTCAGATCCTGTGAAGTGCTGCAAAGCGACGAAGAACGCCTGCAACTGTATGCCAAGGAAGTGAAGGCGCGGGCAATCAGCCGAACGAAAGTCCATTGAATCTGCGCTGACCCGTAACAAAAAGCCCCGGATTCCCCGGGGCTTTTGCGTTACGCCGATCAACTCGATCTGTGACTTCGCTTGCCTGGCGAGCGACTCCTGTAACCAGGCAACGCAGCCGCATAGGCCAACGCCTCTTCTTTGCTGGCAAAAGACGCCAGTCTGTCGCCTTGGGTGCAAACCCGCCACGGGCCATGGTTTACGCTGAGTACGTCATAGCCATTCATGTGCATTTTATTCAGCATCGGAATGCTCATGGATACCTCCTGTTTGCTGGCACTCATTCAGCTTTACGCTTTTACCTTACACCCAGTGTCCGCACGTGTGCCGACCAGACGTCGCGCCAATCAATGCCGGGGCCTTGGCACTTTTCTTTAAGCCCAGCGCTCAAAAAACCTGCGGAACCTTTAAATCGGGCCCCGGCTCGAATATTGCAGTTTTATTACTTATTTGTGACACGCAATAAACAGGTAACAGATGAAAGTACGCGCAACCGTAATTTGCGAACAGGACCGGCATGTGTTGCTGGTGCGCAAACCCAGATGTCGCTGGACATTACCGGGCGGCAAGGTCGAGCCTGGGGAAACCAAAGTGGGAGCCGCCGCGCGGGAGTTGCAGGAAGAGACAGGGCTGGACGCCGAGGACCTGCTGTACTTGATGGAACTGCAAAGCGGCGCCACACGCCATCATGTTTACGAAGCTTCGGTACTGAACATCGACCAGGCACGTCCGCAAAACGAAATCGCCGAGTGCATCTGGCATCCACTGGATGCAGTGCAGAATCTGAATGCCAGTGATGCGACGCTACGTATCGTCCAGGCATTCAAGCGCAGGCTGTAAGGGTTTACCCGGCGAATGCCCGGCGCCCGGCGCTCATTTCTGTGCGCAATTCGCCAATGAAATTGGATATGTCACGAATGGTGACCAGATGTTCGAGGGATACGCCATTCAGTAAAAGGTCCACTCGCCCGCTGTCCGCCTCATAGACCTTGATCTGCAAATGACCCTGCGCGGTGATGGTGCAGTTGCAGTTCAACGGCGAAAAGCCGGATTCAATGATCCGGCAGATCTCGGTAATGGCAACCATAGGCGAACGCCTCGCAGGCGATAAGTCGGGGATCGACCGGTAGAGCATAGATGAGCTTTTCGCACCCCGCGCCTGACAGAATCGACGAAAATGCCAACCAGCTCACACATTTTCAGTGCGCGTCGTGGTCCCAGATCCAGTTCCACATGCCTGGCAGGTGCACCGAATCCCCGCTTTTTTGCACGGTACGCGCCATTGCGGCTCGCAGCAGCGCGTCGTGATCGTCATAAAACGGTTTGTCCGCCAGCCGCACGCCAGTGGCCGCCGCGCTATCGACCAGAATCTGCAAATACTCGCGAGCGTGGCGGGCGGAATAACGGTTTAGATCGTGGAACGTCACCACGACTGGAATCACCCCGTCGACCGTCGGCAATTCACCCCGGGCGATCTGCTCACGCACTTCCGACAACTGCCGCAACATGTTTGCCCGGCGTCGCGGGCTGCCATTGAAACCCCAGATTTTGCCGTCGTTGGCGCTCAAGTCGGTGAGCAAAATGTGCATGCCATGTTGCTGATAAGCGGCGAAGGTGCGTTTGTCGTAGTTCCAGAACGGTGGACGCACCAGCGTTGGCGCCGCACCGGTGATCGCTTTGATGTCTGCCACGCCGTTGCTCAGCGATTGCTCCAGTTCTTGCGGATCAAGCGAACGGTGGTTGGTGTGCCAGTGGGTTGCCGTGTGGAAACCCAAAATATGCCCTTCGTCATGCTCGCGATGCATGATTTGCCGGCCGATATCGCTGTTGCCGGCTCTCGGCGCACGGGTCTGTACAAAGAACACCGCTTTGATGTGCGGTTGCAGCGGATTATCCGCGAGGCTGTCGAGTACGGTGGCGCTCGGATTCCAGAAACTGGAAGCGCTAGGACCGTCGTCGAATGTCAGCAGAAACCGCACCGGCGCCTGCGCCTTGAGCTGCGCTTGGGTCTGTGCAGTCATTTCGATGGGCGCTGCGATGCAGCCGACCAGCCCGAAGGCGATAGCGGCCGCAGAGAAAAGCTTGAACCAGGATTTCATGTTTTGCCTTGAGCCCGACCACTGCGGTCATGTTGTCGATTGGCAAAACTCCCTCGCCTGTGTTTCCTCCCTGCGGCCCGCGTGTGCGAGCCGAGGTTGGATAAGGTTACACAGGGTTTGGTTCAAATGCTGCTCAGTGCGTCAGAACCTGCTGAAAGGAGGTGTCGATAATACTTGCGGTGGCTAGCGGAGCCGGCAGCGCTTTGACCTTGAATAGAAAATCCGCCGTGCTCTGCAAGTCCGCCGCTGCTTGCTGATCGACCGGCCCCACCGTCATATGCGCCTGGCGCAACCAGTGTCGCGAAACCTCTTGATCCAGATTGGCTTTCTTCGCCCACAGATCGGCGTACTCATCGGTGTGGCTGTCGACCCAGGCGCGGGCCTGCTTCAGGCGTCCGAGAAAATCGGCAATTGCCTCGCGCTTAGTGTCGATTGACGGCGTAGACGCCGCAATGGCGCTGAGCCCCGGCATCAGGTTCTTCGCAGTCAGAATGGGCCGCGCTCCGGAAAACACGATTTGTTGGGAGATGTACGGTTCCCACACCGGGAACGCATCGATGCTGCCTTGCGGTAGCGCGGCTGCCGCATCAATCGGCATCAGTTTGACGAAGTCGACGTAATCCTCCGGCAGACCGCCCTGCTCCAGCGCCCGCAAGGTCAATTGCTGACTCCAGGCGCCCGGCCAGTAGGCGACTTTTTTGCCTTTTAGATCCGCGATGGTTTTGACTGGCGAATCCTTCGGCACCAGCAAGGCGATGGTGTCCGGGTTCTGTCGCGACACGCCGATCAGTTTCACCGGCGCTTGTTTTGCCGCAAGAAACAGGAAACCCGAATCGCCGAGAAAACCCAGATCCAGCGATCCGGTTTGCAGCGCTTGAGCCAGCGGAGCGGCAGCCTGGAAGTGTTTCCAGTCGACAGTGTAAGGCGCGTCTTTCAGGACGCCGGAAGCCTCCACCGAAGCGCGAATGTTGTAGTAGTTCTGATCACCGACATGCAGGACCAAAGGCTCGGCGCCGTAAGAAAGCGGTGCGGCGAACAGTGCAGCGGTCAGCGCAGTGCGTAGGAAACGAGAAAGCTTCATGGCGGGTCCTGCAAAAGGGATTTGCATAGACCATAACGCTCTGAATGTGCTGATTTTAAATTCGATTAATGCATAAGCTCATCACCACCAATTCGCGTTGTCTCTCCAGCAACAGTCGCTTATCAGACTGTTCCTACAGCAACACCCAAAAATCCGAAAACATTGGCAACCTCCAATAAATACGGGGCCTCAAAGCACATGGCACAGAGCCTGCAATATTCCATTCATGCAGGACGCAGCCGATAAAAATATCTTTTTGGAAATAACCAACAGTGCCGTTGCCGGAGCGCCGCAATGAAATCGATCTTCCATTTTTCACGTTTCAAAACGCTGTTGGTTGCCAGCGCGATCGCCCTGAGCCTGCAACCCATTGCTCACGCCGCTGAAACCGTTCCGGCCGAAGTGCATCTGGATTACGCCTACTATTCGCCCGTCAGTCTGGTACTCAAGCACTTCGGTTTCCTCGAAAAAGCCCTGCCGCAAACCAAAGTCAGTTGGGTGCTGAGCCAGGGCAGCAACCGTTCGCTGGAGTACCTCAACAGCGGCGGCGTCGATTTCGCTTCCAGCGCCAGCCTCGCGGCGGTGCTCAGCCGTGCCAACGGCAGCCCGATAAAATCGGTCTACGTCTACAGCCGTGCCGAATGGACTGCGCTGGTGGTGCGCAAAGACTCACCGTACAAAACCATTGCCGACCTCAAGGGCAAGAAAATCGCCGCCACCAAAGGCACCGATCCTTATCTATTCACCCTGCGCAGCCTGCAACAGGCCGGATTGAAAAAGGACGATGTGGAACTGGTGCATTTGCAGCATCCGGACGGCCGCACCGCGCTGGAAAAAGGTGATGTCGACGCCTGGGCCGGGCTCGATCCGCACATGGCCGCCAGTCAAGTACAAGCCGGTTCGCGCCTGCTGTATCGCAATCCGGCCTTCAACAGTTATGGCGTGGTCAGCGTTACCGAGCAGTACGCCAAAGAGCATCCGCAAACCATCGACACCGTGATCAAGGCCTACGAACAGGCGCGTGAATGGGCGCTGAAGAATCCCGACGAGTTCGCCGCCCTGCTCGCCCAAGAGTCAGGTTTGCCGCTGGACGTGGCCAAGCTGCAACTGTCGCGCACCGATCTGAGCAGCCCGCAATTGACTGCCAACGACGTACTCGCGTCGAAGGCTGCGGCGCCGATTCTGGTCTCGGAAGAACTGGTACGACGCGGGGTGAATGTCGATCAGGTCATCGATCAATTGCTCGACAGCGGTGTGCAGCAAGCCGTCGCCCGCCAGTAACTGATAAGGCTCACGACCAATCCGCGCCCGACGCGGATTGGTCGTGAGCGGAGCCAAAATCATGAGCAGTCAAAGCAAAACCTTGTCCGCGCCTCTCGCTGTGCCGAGATCGCGCCGTTCTTTCATCAACCCTGCATGGCAGCGACGCTTGAAAGGCCTGGCCCTGCCATTGGCAATCGTGATCGCGCTGGAAATAATCGTACGCGTCGGCTGGTTGCCGTCCTACCAGATGCCCGCGCCGAGCGAGATCGCTGTGACCCTTACCGACCTCGCCGAGGGCGCGCTGTGGAAACACATCGCCGCCAGTTTGATACGTGTGCTGCTCGGTTTCGCCATCGGCGCCGGTCTGGCGTTGGTGTTCGCCGCATGGGTCGGTTTGAGCCGTGAGGCTGAGGCTTATCTGGAACCGACCTTCGCCGCGCTGCGGGCCATTCCGAGTCTGGCCTGGGTGCCGCTGTTGCTACTGTGGCTGGGGATCGACGAGACCTCGAAAATCGTCCTGATCGCCATCGGCGCGTTCTTTCCGGTGTACGTCAATGTCGTCGCGGCGATCCGTAATATTGATCGCAAACTGGTGGAGGTCGGCCGCATCTATGGCTTCAGTCGCTTGCAACTGGTGCACCGGATTCTGCTGCCGGCCGCCCTGCCCGGGCTGTTCACCGGATTGCGCAGCGGCATGAGCCTGGCGTGGATGTTTCTGGTGGCCGCCGAACTGATCGCCGCGACCAAGGGCCTGGGTTATCTGCTCAGTGACGGTCGCGAAACCTCACGACCGGACATTGTGCTGGCAGCAATTATCGTGCTCGCCTTGCTCGGGAAACTCAGCGATGGCCTGCTCGCGATTGTGGAGCGCCGCTCACTGGCGTGGCGCGATACGTTCACCGGTCAGGGCAGTCAGGATTGAGCTAAAAGTTGCGACTAAGCTGAACCTGTCCAGATGGAGGTTCGGCCATGTGCGGAAGACTCTCGCAATACCGCGGCATCCACGATTTTGTCGCGGTGCTAAGCATTCCCGATGCGCTGATCAACCACGTCGGCGACGCGCCACTGGCTCGTTATAACGCCGCGCCGACCACCTCGCTGGCGATCCTTCATCAGCAGCAACAGCAACTGCACGCGCAAAACCTGCGCTGGGGCTGGCGACCGCATTGGGCCAAGGACCGCGCCGCGCCGATCAATGCTCGAGTCGAAAAGGTTGCCCATGGGGCGTTCTTTCGGGCGATCTGGCGTCATCGGCTGATTGTGCCCATCGACAACTGGTTTGAATGGGTCGATACGCCGGACAACGGACGCCAACCCTGGCTGATTCGACGAGCGGATCGCTCGGCAGTTTTCTGCGCCGCCATCGGCCAATTTCCCACAGCCGAAACACCAGAGCGCGAAGACGATGGCTTCGTGATCATCACCGCCGACAGCGTCGGCGGCATGCTCGATATCCATGATCGGCGCCCGGTGGTTCTGTCCGCAGAGCTGGCCCGCGAATGGCTCGACCCCGGCACGCCCGCCGAACGTGCCGAGCAAATGCTGCTGTTCGAAGGCGAAGGCAGTGAAGTGTTTGAGTGGTACAGGGTCGACAAAGCGGTGGGCAATGCACGCAATCAGGGCCCCGGACTGATTGCCGAGATGCCCTAAAAATCTGCCGGCCCCGCACGTTCAATCAAAGTTGAAGCGCAATATTTACAGACATTGTTTCAATCTTGAAACATTGCTCACTGCACACTCGGCTGAGCAAACTAACCGCTTGTCTGACTCTTGAAGAGCGTTAGATACAATTCGTAATACTACGGATAGCATGCGCGCCGCATTTCCGTTTGGCATACCAGTTGACCAAAGAGTCAACAAACCAGGAATCCACTACAACTTTACAAGCCTTGCAGAGAACTAAGTTGCGCGACGATTTTGCAATCAAACAGGCCAACGGCCTGGAGTGTATTTATCTGTCCATGACAGAACGCTTTCAACTCGACTGTTTTATCGGCCACTACATCAAGACTCGAAACCTGCGCTCAATCCCCGATATTGATCGGATCTTGCGCACGACCCTTGACGGGTATCCCGGCCATGCGCCGGTGATGGTCAACGAGCTAAACGCCTGGATCGACAAGACCTTGGGCTACCGGGCTTCCCACCCCGATTTCCCGAAGCTGGAAGACCTCTGAAACAACAAAAAGCCCCGCATCAAGCGGGGCTTTTTCGTATTCAGATGATCAACGTTTCAGATCAGGGGTTGAAAGCTCTTTGCCATCATCGTGTTTCCACGTTTGTTCTTTGCGCCTCTCACGCTCGATTTCTTCTTCAGTGGGTTCATCCACATCTTCTTCCAGCTCTTCATTCACATCTGGATGCGTCGGCTCGTTCGCCATGTCCACCTCGCCGTTATAAAGGAAACCTGATCCTTAGAGCGTAGAACAGTTTTGCGCCAGCAACTTACAGCCACCAACGCAACAGAAAGAAGAACGCCATGCTCAACAGCATGCTAACCAAGGTACTACGGGTGTAAATCACCAGCCCAATCGCCACCAGCGAACTAAGCAGGTACGGATTATCCCACTGCAAATTCAGTTGTTTGTCCGGCATGAATACGATGGGCCCGCAGATCGCGGTCAACATTCCCGGCACCGCAAAGCCGAGAAACTGCCGGGCATTGCTGCTCAGGCGCACCGGCAAGCGTGGTTCGAGAAACACATAGCGGTTGAGAAACACCAACAGCCCCATGCCGAAAATTACTGCCCAGACCATCATGTGCGCCCCCGATACAGCTTGTTGCAGATAAACCCGGCAGTCATCCCGGCCAGCCCCGAAAGCACCAGCGCCGAGCCCCACTGCCAATAACTGAACAGCACCGAGCAGAACAGCGACACCGCCACGCAGACCACGGTCGGCACATTGCGCACCACGGGGGTGATCAGCGCGATAAACGTCGCGGCAATCGAGAAGTCCAGGCCAAGATGTTCGAGCCCCGGGATACTGCTGCCCAAAACGATGCCAGCGAGGGTGAACAGGTTCCACGCAACGTAGAACGTCAGCCCGACGCCCAAGGCGTACCAGCGATTGAACTGCTGCCGGTCGTGCTGGCTGGTCAGGGCAAACAGTTCATCGGTCAGCAGAAAACCGAGCCCGATGCGCCAGCGACCGGGCAACGGCGAAATCACCGAACGCATGCTCATTCCGTACAGCAGGTGCTGCGAAGTCAGCAGCACGGTGGTCAGCAGAATCGAAAAAATTCCGGCGCCACCCTTGAGCATGCCGATTGCCACCAGTTGCGCGGCACCGGCAAACACGATGCTCGACAGACCCTGCCCTTGCAGCGGGGTGAGATTGGCTTCAATCGCCATGGAGCCGGCCAGCAGCCCCCAAGGAGCGGTCGCCAGAGATAACGGCATGATCGCCGCAGCGCCGCGCAAAAACGCACTGCGCGGCATTAGTGAGTCAGACATATCGCTCTTCAACCGTGGGAATGACCACAGACTGTGCCAGCAAACACCCCGCGCTGGCTTGAATAATCTTGCGCAATTGCACCGGCCGGCGGCGTACCATAACGCCATTCGCAAACGCGTCAGGGAGACGACATGCTTTATCGAATTGCCGCCGACGGGCTGGTGCTGTTTCATTTGCTGTTCATTTTGTTCGTGCTGTTCGGCGGGCTGTTGGTGCTGAAATGGCCACGGATCATGTGGCTGCACCTGCCAGCGGCGGCCTGGGGCGTGGCGGTCGAGGTGTTGCACCTGACCTGTCCGCTGACGTATTGGGAAAACCTGATGCGCCACGCCGCCGGACAAACCGAGTACGCCGGTGGCTTCATCGAGCATTACATCTGGCCGATCATCTACCCCGCGGGACTGACTCCGCAGATTCAACTGGCGCTGGGCAGCGTGGTGCTGGCGGTCAACTTGCTGGTGTATGGCCGCTGCCTGCGCCTGTGGAAGCTGCGGCGCAACGCTTCACACCCGTAAGTCTCGGCAGCCGTAATGATCTTAGCGCGGCGTTTGCTTCAGCGCTTCCAGCCATGCCGGATCGAGTCGGGTTTGCTGAGTGTCCAGGCCCAGCGCCTGCATCCGCTCTTTCAGCTGCTCGACTTCCCGGTGCAACTGCGCATGATCGCTGGAGTTGCCGTCCAGCTCATGCATCTGGGTCAATCCCAGATGATAGAAACGCAAGACTTTCATTGCCGTCGGATCGTCTTTCTCCACCTCCGCAGTCACTTGATGCATCACATTAGTGACGCTCATCAGATTACGCTTGAGCCGCCAGCTATAAACCGCAGGTGCCATCCAGCTCTGATTCCAGAATCGTCCGCGCAACAGCCCCGCCGTCAACAGCAACGCCGCAAACACGCCGCCGACATTGAAGCGCAGATTGTCGCCGCCGGGCTCGCCAAACAGCGCAACCGCCGCCGTCGAAAACAGCATGGCCAACACCAGGAACAGCACTGCGATGATGATCGTGCTGCGTCGGGTCTCCCGGCGAAAGGTGACGGCGTCCATCGGCTGAATCTCGAACATTACTCGGGGCTTCCTTGGGCTATGGGAAAAAACAGGCCGGCGCATTATCGCATCGAGGGGGGATTTAGCTATGCTGGGGTCCCTTTTCATCTTTTTATCGTTCAACGGAGACATGGCGGGACCAAGCAGATCGTGCCATCTTCATTCATGGATACATATTATTCGGATGCCATTTGCCTGCTGTTGGAATGACATCGTTTTAAGGATCATTGCATGACCCAAAGACACGTAATCAACGCCTCCGTCAGCCCGAAAGGCAGCCTGGAAACCCTCTCTCAACGTGAAGTCCAGCAACTGAGCGAAGCCGGAACCGGCAGCACCTATACCCTCTTCCGCCAGTGCGCCCTGGCCATCCTCAATACCGGCGCGCATGTCGACAACGCCAAGACCATTCTCGAAGCCTACAAGGACTTCGAAATCCGCATCCACCAGCAGGATCGCGGTGTGCGCCTGGAGCTGCTGAACGCTCCGGCCGACGCGTTCGTCGACGGCGAAATGATCGCCAGCACCCGTGAAATGCTGTTCAGCGCCCTGCGCGATATCGTCTACACCGAAAACGAACTCGACAGCCAGCGCATCGACCTCAGCACCTCCCAAGGCATCAGCGACTACGTTTTCCACCTGCTGCGCAATGCACGCACCCTGCGCCCGGGTGTCGAACCGAAAATCGTCGTGTGCTGGGGCGGTCACTCGATCAACACCGAAGAATACAAATACACCAAGAAAGTCGGCCACGAACTGGGCCTGCGCAGCCTCGACATCTGCACCGGCTGCGGTCCCGGCGTGATGAAGGGCCCGATGAAGGGTGCGACCATCGCCCATGCCAAACAACGCATCCACGGCGGTCGCTACCTCGGTCTGACCGAACCGGGCATCATCGCCGCCGAAGCGCCGAACCCGATCGTCAATGAGCTGGTGATCCTGCCGGACATCGAAAAACGCCTCGAAGCTTTCGTCCGCGTCGGTCACGGCATCATCATTTTCCCGGGCGGCGCCGGTACTGCGGAAGAATTCCTTTATCTGCTGGGCATCCTGATGCACCCGGACAACGAAGGCCTGCCGTTCCCGGTGATCCTGACCGGACCGAAACATGCCGCGCCGTATCTGGAGCAGCTCGACGCCTTCGTCATCGCCACCCTCGGCGAAGCAGCGAAAAAGCACTACGAGATCATCATCGACGACCCGGCCGAAGTGGCGCGGCAGATGACCCAAGGCCTCAAAGCCGTGAAGCAGTTCCGCCGCGAGCGCGCCGATGCGTTCCACTTCAACTGGCTGCTGAAAATCGACGAAGGCTTCCAGCGCCCGTTCGATCCGACCCACGAAAACATGGCCAACCTCAAACTGCACCGCGACCAGCCACCGCACGAACTGGCCGCCAACCTGCGCCGGGCGTTCTCGGGCATCGTCGCCGGCAACGTCAAGGACAAGGGCATTCGCCTCATCGAAGAACACGGGCCTTATCAGATTCGCGGTGATGCGGCGATCATGCAGCCGCTGGATCTGCTGCTCAAAGCGTTCGTCGCCCAACACCGGATGAAACTGCCGGGCGGCGCGGCGTATGTGCCGTGCTATCAAGTGGTGGCGTAGTAAATAAACGCGGGCTGTAACATCGGCGGCGACGACAGCGAGCAGAAATGACTCAAGTCGCTGAAATTGTCTTAGCTCGGTTGGACGCATCAGCGTTAGCAAACCCCGGATAGATCGACTCTACCCGGGGTTTGTTGTATTGGAGGTCCAGCGATATGCGTGGCAGCTTTTCTACAGCGGGTGCTGCACGAACTGCTGATGCCAGACGAGCGACGCGTGATTTCGGATAAGTAAATCTGATTCTGTTCTCATCCTGGCATTCAGACTACCAATCAGCTTATCGCTGAACAGTTAACCTGAAAGAATCAAAATAAAATTGACCTCCTGCAGATGGACTCCCCACGTTTATATCCATGCGCGTTATTCCCTGAGCTTCAAACGTTATCTGATGGTTAACAAGCTGATACCTATTAACTAGTGGGCACGTTCCTAAAAAATTTCCACTGACATCAAAAAATTTCACATCCCCCGCATGCAACGAATTTGAAAAATACCAAAAACTGATCCTGGAGCACCTATCATTGAAATAGACCTTATATGGTAGAGCATCATAACTCTGCCAAACACCTATCCCATGACCATCTACATGCTCATTCGGCCCTGAATATACCGAGCCTAAAGTTAGGTGCCCCCTCACGCATTCAAACTTCATATGATCATGCTGGAAACTTTCTCCCGCCCTCAGGCTTAACAACGTCACCGGAAAATCCTCCTCGATCACAGAACTCCAGACCTCATACGTACGAACAAGCGTCTGCGCCGTCGATTCATCAAGACTCCCATCAAAAGTCACCTTCAACTCCACCCGCAAGTTCGAACCCCACTTGAGTTTTCGCAGGTTTGCCACGGGGGCCTCAGGCAATAATCCATCAACAATTCCGCCCGCAGGCAACAAATCTCCTGAATACGTGGTGTGTTCAAATGGCGTGCCGTTGTCATTGGTACCGAAGTATCGCAACCAGATCCGCTGGAATTCGCTGATATGGGGCCACGCCGAAACTCTTGTTCGCGTCGAGTCATTTAACGCGAAGCTATCCAGCGAGTTGTCGACGTTGTTTGCGCCATCAATTGAAAGCACTGTCCAACCCGGGTGATTCTCCGGAATTTTGCTGACCGACGCGGTCAACGTCTGCGACGTGAATTGTTTGCCGTTGCGGAACAGTAGATAACTGAACGTCACTTGCTTGCCCATGTTTGCCGCAATGAACGCACTGCTCAATGGGAAGTTGGCTCGACTGCTGGCATTAAGCGGTAATGGATTGAAGACCGGAGAACCAGGCCCGGGCGACCCTTCGACAATCAGTTGAACGGTATCGCCGGGACGATGCCCCAGCAACTCAACTTGCCCGTTGGCACCACTCAGATTGGCCGGGTCCAACGGATCAAGCACGCCATTAACCGACTTTTGAAAGCGTGGCGGCTTCAGATCCGATAGTCCTCCACCCAGCACCCGCGCCGTAGCGATTCTGGAGCGACCGATCCGCACGCTACCCCTGAACAACTCATACCACGCGGTTACTGTGCTACCACCAACCACCTGCCCGTTGGCCACTTGCAGTATGCAGGGTGATTTCTGCCCGAAATCGTCCGTCTCTACGGTCCCGCTCACTGTCACCACGATGTCCGGCTCGCCATCGATTTTCGCGGTATAGGTAGCGTTGATCACATCCCGCGGTTGAAAACCGGGATCGGTGGTCAGCGCAATCATCAATAACGGATTAGTACCGAGTTTTTCCGGATCGATGATGCCTGGGTCATCCGAAGGATCGTCGGGTTTTTCTCGCAGGATCAGCCCCGACAAACGCTGCCCGGCCAGATCCACGTCCACCTCCGTTGTAGCTGACCACGGCGAATCGGTATCCGGGGTGTTACTCAACTTGTCGGTTACCGTGAAGGAGAGTTTGAAACTCGAACTGTCTCCGTGCGACAGATCGGCGCGGGTTACCGGGAAGCACACAGTCACCGGGATGTCCGAAGCGGGGAGCGGTGCTTCGGATTCGGTCACCGTATGATCCACGTCATGGCCATTGCAGTTCAGACGAATCTTGTCGCCCGGGCGGCAATACGGGTACGAAACACACACCTAGGCACCGACGAAATCAGGCCCCACTCCGTTTTTGATGGCATCAGGCAACAACAATTCGAGCCGCGAATGGCCATCGACACCGGGGTCGGTGTCCTGATTGCCGGGACGAATGGCGTTGTACAACATCGTCAGCGGTGGCTCCGAAGTACCGATATTGTTGCTGCTGCGCTCCACCGTGTAAGTCATCTGGTTCAGCACACCATCGCGGAGCATTTTTTTCGGTAGATACAGCGTGGTATTGCTGCTGTTGCTTTGAGTCTGCGCATTGGTGATGTCGACCTGACCATTGAGATTGATACGGATGGTGTCCCCAGCCGCCTGCCCCAGATAAGCCTGCACCGTAATGAGCAGCCCCATGGGCTCAAGGTAAATGTGCAGTGGTACACCGTAATTGGCCCCCGCCACCGGTGTTGTACCTCGGGGAATTAGCGGTCGGTCTAACACCAAGGGACCGTTTTTGGGCAACACGGGGGTGGTCATGACTGAAGCTCCTGCACGCTGGTGGATTGCTGCCCTTATCAAACAACCTGGTGGTGGGCTCCGCTACTGTCATATCTGACAGGTAAAGGAAGCTTTCCGACCTACGGCGCTCTGAGAAGTACTCATCGCGCCACGAGATGATGACCTTCGCGAGCAAGCTCGCTCCCACAGTATTTCAGGTGACTCTCCAGTCCTGCTTCCTGACACAAAAGCCCCACAGATTCCCCACGACAGCCTTCACCGGCCGTACTAAGCTGCGCGTTTGTTTTCGTCAGGGAAGATTCATGAAACGGATTGCCGCGTATCTGCTGTCATGCCTGGCCCTGGCGGCCAACGCGGCGGATCTGCAACTGCTCACCGACAACCATCCGCCGCTGCATTTTCTGCAAGGCGATCAACTGGTGGGTTACGGGGTGGACGTGGTACGGGCGCTGGCCGCACAGACTGGCGATCACATCAATCTGCAACAAGTACCGCTGCTGCGCGCCCTGCGCATGGCGATCGATACACCGGACACCGGTGTCTTCACCGTGTTGCGCACCGAAGAACGCGATGACCGCTACCAATGGGTCGGGCCGCTGATTGAAGTTGAAACCGCGCTTTACGCACAAGACACTCGTCACCCTCGGGTGCAGAGTCTGCAAGAGGCTGACCAATTGGGCCGGATTACCGCGCCGCGTAAATGGCTGGTCTACAGCTATCTGCAACAGCAAGGCCTGAGCAATCTCTACGGCGTGGAAACCCCCGAGCAAATGATGCGGCTGTTCAGCCTCGGCCGTACCGATTTCGTGGTGTCCGATACCCTGTCCAGCGCTTCCCTCGCCCGCGAACAAGGCATGGAGCCGGGCCGCTTGCAGTATCAGATTCCACTGATGAAGCAGGAAACCTACATCGCCTTCTCGCTGCAGACCGACCCGAAGCAGGTGGCACGTTGGCAACAGGCACTGAACACCTTGCGCAAGAATGGACAGTTGGAGCAGATGCGCCAGCGCTGGCTGGTGAATGCCCTTCCACGTTGATCATTGATCTTCGCTAGGGGCACCCGGTTTGGCTCTATACCTGTTGGAGCTGCAGCGAGCAGCTCCGACAGGATTGGATCAGGCCATTTCCAGTTCTAGCGCCTGTTTGACCGGAGCAACCTCGAAGCGATCCGCCAGGAACGGCGTAATGTCCAGCGGCAACGGCTCATCGTTGACCAGTTTATCCAGCAACACGCCGGTAATCGCCGAAGTCAGGATGCCGGTGCGGAAGTGCCCGCAGGCATTCAGATAACCCTCCACCCCACGCATCGGCCCGAGGATCGGCAACTCATCCGGCGAGCCCGGACGCAGCCCGGCCCAGGTGCGTTTCAGATTGACGTCCTTGAGTTCCGGCAAACACCGCACCGCGCCCTGCACCAGCCCGGCGATTTCCGGGTAGGTGGTGGTGACGTCGAAGCCTTTGTCTTCGGTGGTGCTGCCAATCAGGATCTCGCCATTGTCCTTTTGCGCCACGTAGCAGTCGCTGGTGGTCAGGCAACCGTTGAGGATTTTCGGCATGCGTTCGGTGAGCAGAATCTGCCCTTTCACCGGTTTCACCGGGATGCGGATGCCGCTGGCCCACTCGCTCAGATCCGCCGCCCAGGCACCAGCGGCGTTGATCAGGGTCTTGCAGTGGAACACGCCAGCCTCGGCGGTCTGCACACCAGTCACGCGGCTGCCGTGGTGCAATACGCCAGTGACGTTGGTGTTGACGAAGATATCCACGCCATTCTGCCGTGCGCCTTCGGTGTAGGCATCGGCGAGGCGGAACGGGCTGACCTGATGGTCACAGAGGAACTCCAGCGCCCCGCGTGCTTCGTGACTGACGCTCGGCTCGGCCTCGCGCAGTTCTGCCTGATCGAGCCAACGCACCTGGTCGGCGAGATGCGGAATGCAGCCGACAATGTGCTCGGCGTAGAGCCGGTCTTCATCGTCATAAATCACAAATTTCAATCCGGTCTTCTCGAACTTGAAATCCATCCCGTGGTTTTCCATCAATTCACGGTGCAACGCCGGGTACAGCGCATTGGACTGCAAGGCGAAATCGAAGAATGAGTCCGGCAGGATATGCGGCGTACTGGAATCCACCGCGACTGCCGCGCCCTGGGTTTCGCGCTTGCGGTTGGCCGACATCATGCGAAAGAAAATCACCCCGCAGCCCAGCCCGACCGACTCGCCAATCGCCCACAAGCCACCGGCCGAAGCACGGGTCGCATTGCCCGGACGCTTGGCGTCGATCAGCGCAACCTTGAGGCCTTTGCGCTTGGACAATTGATAGGCGCAGGACGCCCCGATCACACCGCCGCCGGCAATGACCACGTCATAGAACTTACTCATGGGAAGCGGCCTCCGTGCCGACGGATGTGAATGCGGAAAAAGGAATCGGATCAATCGGGAAGCGCGGACGCAGCCAACCGACGTCCTGACGTCCGGTGGCCTGGCGCAAGCGGTCGCTGCAATAACCGACGCACATCCGTCCCTGACAGTCGCCCATGCTCACGCGGGTGCGCATTTTCAGGCTGGCGATGTCTTGCACGCCCTGCTCCAGCGCCCGGTCGATGTCGGCGCGGGTCGCGTGTTCGCAGCGGCAGATCACCGTGTCGGCGGCTGGCAGTGCAGTTTGCCCGACACCGCGTTCGGTATAGCGATCCACGGCGGCTCGAAAGCGCACGATGGCCTTGAGCTTGCCGAGGAAGCGGTCGCGACGGACCTTCGCCAGTTCTGCTTCAATCACGCCACGTTGCAGCAGAATCGAGGTCGCGGCGATCTTGCCCGCCAGCATCGCTGCCTCACCGCCGCGAATGCCGTTGACGTCGCCGGCCAGATGCACATGCCGCTCGTTGCTTTGCTGCCAGACATTCGAGTTGGCGCGCAGGTAACCGTCGTCGCTGAAGCCGTGATCCAGGCCCATCTGCTGACTGAGTTGAGTACGCGGAATGAAACCGTAACCGACCGCCAGTGTCTGCGCTTCGAAACGCTCGACCCGTGTCAGATCTGGCGCCCAGGTGGCCGAATACGGTGCGACGCTGACGCTTTTCAATTCGCCCTCGCCGTGGGCTTCAACTATGCCCCAACCGTAATTCATCGGGATGCCGTGCAGTTTCAGGTAGGCGAGCATGCTCAAACCGTCGAGAAACAGCTGCGGCTTGTTCAGCAGCGCGAGGCTTTCACGGGCGATCTTGCCGAAGGCGCAGGCTTCATACACACCCGCAACCTTGACCCCGGATGCATGTAACTGCGTCGCCACCAGCGGCAGCAACGGCCCGGTGCCGGCGATGATCACCGGCCCTTGCGGCTTGACCACGCCACTCTTGATCTGCAGTTGCAGGCCACCGAGCATAATCACGCCCGGCAAGGTCCAGCCGGGAAACGGCACGCTGCGTTCATGGCAACCGGCGGCCAGCAGCAATTGCGGGTATTCGATTTCGTGCAGTTGCTCGTCGGCGTCCAGCACCACCAGTGCGCGAGTGCCTTCGGCGCCGACCACGCGATGGTTGAGATGCACGTCAATCAGCCCGGATTGTTCCTGGAATTCACCGTGCAGTTTGCTCAGGGCTTCGGAGTAGCGCGGCCCCAGATAATCCAGCTGCACGCCGTCACGCAGCGGCCCGCGATAAACCACGCCGCCGAGTCGTGAAGATTCTTCGAGCAGAGTGCTGCGCACACCGTGGCGCGCCAGTTCGCAGGCTGCTGCCATACCTGCCGGCCCACCGCCGACAATAACCGGTTGCAGGCTCATACGACCTCCTGCGCGGCGACGCGGTTGACCTGGGTTTCGATCTGCATGCCGTCACGCACGACGGTCTGGCAGGCGCGGCGCTTGTGCCGGCCATTGATTTTCACCAGGCAGCACTGGCACACGCCCATGCCGCAGTAGGCGCCGCTGATCTGGTTGTGATCGTTGCGCGCGACCTGGCGCACGCCGAGGGCCTGGATGACACTGAGGACGGTTTCCCCAATGGCAGCGTTGACCGGTTGACCGTTGATGTGGACGGTCATATCCGCCTGCGCCAAAGGCTGGATATCGAAGGTTCTGTCTTGGCAGTGCATTGCTATGTTCATCCGTGAAGGTTCGGTTGAGGTTGTGTCAGCTCCTTGCTGCACTACACCTGATCGACGCATTTATTTCTTTGATTGGGGGCGTCGACGCGGGTACTCCGTCAGCGCAACAAGGCGCGCGGGAGCACTGTAGCTCAAACACCAGCAAAGGCCTGGATCATTTAAGTTAGGCGATATTGCCAGAGGAAATATTGATCCAGGCCAGTGAAAGCCGTCGGATTGTTCAACGATCAGTTCGAGAAAACGAATTGTCCCTTGATCTTTTTCGCACCGATGAACCCGAGGTCAGGGAACAGCAGGGTTTTCAGCCACGCCGCATAGCCCACAATCGCCAGGGTAATGCCCACCACGACCAGGGTGGTCACCGGGTCTTCTTCGAAGCCCTTGAACATGCGCGATAGCTGGCTGAGCGTCAGGATCACGTAGACGGTGTAAACCGACGCGATGTTCTTGTAGAAGCCCCAGGCAAACAGCAGTGGAATGCCACCGGCGATCAGCATCACCGTCAGAGCCATGCCCGCGCTGAATTCGTAAAACAGGAAAAACCCGGCCACCGCGCCGATCAATGCCTGAATGCAGGTCAGCACGACGAGGATTGTGACTTTGAGTGAGTGACGCTCTCTGAGAGCGGGATCAGGCCGGCCGGCAATCCATGCAGCCAACACACGATCCTTGACCTTCCCGCCCGAGAGCGCCTTGAAAGTTTCGGTCCTGGAGCGTCCGGCGTCGAGCATCTCGACCAATTGCCGTTTGATTTCCTTCTTGTCCAACGTGCTCATCCTTAAATCGCGGTGAAAGCGGCCAATCCACTTCCGCCGGCGATTCTCGCCGTTGGCCCTTGAGAAAGCAAAAAGCCGCTTGCACCGTGAAGTGCAAGCGGCCGAGGCAGTGGCCTCAAGGGAGCATTCGGTCAGTGTACGAACAGGGCAATCAGGATAATGATCGGGATCGGTACACCGAGGAAAAACAGCAGTAATGAGCGCATGGTGATGTTCCTTGTTAGCGGACTGGAGGCAGTGTGGTGGTGGCTGTGGTGTAGGTGTCGACTTCAACGTACTCGACCGCATCCCGACGACGACCGCCGAAAGTGGCCGCGAAGCTGGCAAAGAACGCACCGATCAGCAGCGCAACAAACATCCACAGGGAAGTCAGCGCAGCGACTTTTGCAGCAGCGTCAGCAGCCTGTTGGGCTTTGACTTTGGCGTCGGCGATGGCTTTCTGAGTGCGAGCGTAGACTTCATCAACACGACGTTCGGCGTCGGCCTGAGTCAGGTTGGTGCGTTGCGCTACCAGTTGCGCGAGGTAGGTACGGTCTTCGACACTGAGCTGACCGTTGGCCAGGCTCTGCGCAAAGATTCGCGCTACGGCGCCATGCGCAGCATCGTCACTGACAGCTGCCGGACGGTCATCGCGAAACAGGCTGTCGATGAAGTAGCCGTACTGGTTGCTGTCGGTTTTGGCTGCTGCGGTACCCGCTGCTTGAGTCATAGCGCTGGCTGCACCGCCGGCAACACTTGCACCGGCCTGAACGCCACCGCTGATCACGCTGCTGACCGAGCCGACCACCAGAATCGCGGTCACCAGAGTCGCTACGCACCAGGAGAGGAAGCCGTGGGCCGTGTCGCGGAAATACACTTCGTCACCGTGCATGTTCGCCCACTTCACCCGCAGGCGTCCGGCGATGTAACCGCCCATGCCGGAAGCGATGATCTGCGTCGCCGCCAGCCAGACTATCGTTGAAATGCCCAGGCCCTTGGCGCTGATGCCCTCCCCGGCCCACGGTGAAACTGCAGAGAAGCCAAGCCCGAAGCCCAGCAGCACCAGAATCATCGACAAAGCGGCTGCCGCTGCCGCGCCAGCGAAGATCGCCCCCCAGGACACACCTGAGACGTTGCTCGACTCTCCTTCGAAGGCAGGATAAAACCCATCTGAGGATCTATTCATTGTTGTTCTGCTCCAGGCATGAAAAATGGTGTTACAACTCGTCACGAGATGAATTGCAGCGACCGTGCCAGTCGTCAGAAATAAATAAATCCTTATTTTTCAATAAGTTATAAAGAATGAACTTCTTAAATCCGTGCAATTTGCAACAAGCTGCAGATATCAGCGGGTTTTATGCATTGGCACAAAGTCTGTTATTTGCGTTTGTGACAGGCTCAACATGAAAGTTAATTTAAAGCGTCACGGAAAATACTTGGCAAAATGCTGCCATTCCGTTTCAACCGATCAAGGCCTGCCCTATGACTCGTATTTTGACCATCGAAGACGACGCCGTGACCGCCCGGGAAATCGTTGCCGAATTGAGCAGCCACGGCCTGGATGTGGATTGGGTCGACAACGGCCGTGAAGGCCTGGACCGTGCCGTCAGCGGCAACTACGACCTGATCACCCTCGACCGCATGCTGCCCGAACTCGATGGCCTGGCCATCGTCACTACCCTGCGCACCATGGGTGTGGCCACGCCGATTTTGATGATCAGCGCCCTTTCCGATGTCGATGAACGCGTGCGCGGGCTGCGCGCCGGTGGCGATGATTACCTGACCAAACCATTCGCCACCGATGAAATGGCCGCACGAGTCGAAGTGCTGCTGCGTCGTCAAAGCACTGGCGGCACGCAACCGACCACCTTGCGCGTGGCGGATCTGGAACTCGACTTGATCAGTCACGAAGCGCGCCGCGCCGACCAGGTGCTGACGCTGCTGCCGACCGAGTACAAGTTGTTGGAATTCCTGATGCGCAACAGCGGCCAGATTCTCTCGCGGATGATGATTTTCGAAGAGGTCTGGGGCTATCACTTCGACCCCGGCACCAACCTGATCGACGTGCACATCGGGCGCCTGCGCAAAAAGATCGACGCCGCGGGTTATGTTCCGCTGATCCGCACGGTGCGAGGCTCGGGTTATGTCATTGCCGAACCCGTCTGACGGTTGGCGTTCCTCCAGCAGTCGCTTGCTGGCGCTGTACAGTTCGCTGTTCGTGGCCTGGAGTGCGATCCTCATGGGGGTCATGTATTTCGAGGTGTCCGGGTATCTGGACAACCTGGCCAAGCACTCGCTGATGCAACGTCAGCACCTGTTCTCGCACTTTCGCGGCGAGCAACTGGAAGAAGCCCTGGCCGCGAGCATGACCTTCGATATTCGCGGCATCGACGCCTACGGCTTGTTCGACGCCGAGCAGCGCTACCTCGGTGGTGCCTTGCAGCAAATCCCCGAAGGCCTTCCGCTCGACGGCAAGATCCACACCCTGGCCGACTGCGCCGATTCCGATGACCCGACCCTTCCCGCCGACAGCTGCGACGCGGTCGCGACCCAGACCCGTGACGGCCGCTGGCTGGTGTTGCTGCGCGACAACGGCTCATTGTTTGCCGTGACACGGATCATTTTGCACGCGTTGTTCTGGGGTGTTTCGCTGACGATTCTGCCGGGGATTGCCGGTTGGCATCTGTTGCGGCGGCGGCCATTGCGGCGTATCAGGGCGATTCAGGCCAGCGCTCAGGCGATTGTTGCCGGCGACCTGACCCATCGTTTGCCGCTGTCCAATCGCCGTGACGAACTGGACATGCTCGCCGCTATCGTCAACGCCATGCTCGAACGCATCGAGCGCTTGATGCATGAAGTCAAAGGCGTCTGCGACAACATCGCCCATGATCTGCGCACTCCGCTGACTCGTCTGCGGGCGCAGTTGTATCGCATGCAGCAACAAGCCGGTGAAGGCTCGCAGCAAGCGGCGCAACTGGATCTGGTGCTGGGCGAAGCGGATACGCTGATGGCGCGGTTTCGTGGGCTGTTGCGGATTTCCGAGCTAGAGGATCGGCAGCGGCGCTCCGGTTTTGTCGAACTCGATCCGGTGCAATTGCTGGAAGAACTGCACGAGTTTTATCTGCCGCTGGCCGAAGAAGACGAATTGCGTTTCGAACTGAACATGCCGGAAACCTTGCCGCCGCTGAATGGTGACCGGGCGCTGTTGTTTGAGGCACTGGCGAATCTGTTGAGCAACTCGATCAAATTCACCCCACCCGGTGGCACGGTGATTTTGCGTGGTGTGAGTGTCGGTGGGCATACGCGCATCGAAGTTCACGATTCGGGCCCCGGAATTCCGGAGGCCGAGCGCGAGGTGGTGTTTCAGCGTTTCTATCGCGCCGAGGGCGGGCAACCACAAAGCGGTTTTGGCCTGGGCTTATCGATCGTTGCGGCGATTGTCAGCCTGCATGGTTTCACGCTTGAAGTGGGTAGCAGTGATCTAGGCGGCGCGAAACTGGCGCTCGACTGCAAGCAGAGCCTGATTTCGCAATCCTGAGGTTGATTGCAAACCTCCAATTCACGCCCCCCCTGTGGGAGCTGGCCTGCCAGCGATAGCGGTGGTTCAGTCGGCATAAATATTGACTGGACCGGCGCCATCGCTGGCAGGCCAGCTCCCACAATGTCCGTGGCGTGACTGGATGCTGTGGTCACACCACAAAACCTGTAGGAGTGAGCCTGCTCGCGATGGCGTCGGCACATTAAGAATATTAGCTGGCTGACACACCGCTATCGCTGGCAGGCCAGCTCCCACAGGTTTTTGTGGTTATCAGTCAGTCCGGATAGTTGGCCCGCAGGGCTTCGAGGCCGCCCTGGTAGATGCCGTTGAACAGCGCCACCACTTCTTCATCGCTGACGCCATTGGCCGTGAAGCGTCCCGACCACGTTACCCGTGCGCCCTGCCCCTGAGCTTCGACTTTGATCGTCGCCAGATATTCCGTCGCCGGGAACGGTGCCTCTACAATCGAATAGCTGTAAATCTTCGCCGCATTATCAAACGTCTGCAGACGCTCGATCACCGTGCCGCCATCGGCGGTTTTCAGGGTGCGCACGCGACCGCCTTCGCTCAATTCGCTGCTCGGAATGAACGGTAGCCAATCCGGCAACGTGTTGAACCCGCCGATCAATTGCCAGACCTGATCGGCCGAGGCCGGGATGTCGATGAATGCTGATGCAGTTGCCATAAATAAACGTCTCTCCAAAAATATTCGGGTTCAGATTGCCATGCTGTCGACCACACCACCATCGACCCGCAGGGCCGCGCCGGTGGTTGCCGAGGACAGCGGTGAAGCGATGTAGGTCACCAGATGCGCGACCTCTTCGACATCGGCCACACGCTGGATTATCGAGGTCGGCCGCGCCTTGCGCACAAAGGCGTCGGCCTCATCGCGCAGGCTGCGGCCGGATTCGGCGGCGGCGTCCTTGAGCATTTGTTCCAGGCCATCGGTAAACGTCGGCCCCGGAAGGATCGCATTGACCGTCACGCCCGTGCCAGCCAGACGCTTGGCCAAACCGTGGGACACCGCCAGATTGGCACTTTTGGTCACGCCATAATTGAGCATGTCGGCCGGCGTCGCCACACCGGATTCCGAAGACAGAAAGATCACCCGGCCCCAGCCCTGCTCGACCATCGCCGGCGTGTAATGCCGCGACAGGCGCACGCCGGAAATCACGTTGACCTCATAGAAACGCGTCCACTCGCTGTCCGGCGTTTCGAAGAAATCCACATCATTAAAGATGCCGAGATTGTTCACCAGAATGTCCGCACGCGGTTCGGCGGCGAAGAGAATTTCCGCACCTTCGGCGGTGCCCAGGTCCGCCGTCAAACCGCGCAATTGTGCACCCGGGACTTTTTGCCGAATGCTCGCCAGCGCCTGATCGACTTTGCTGGTTTCGCGGCCGATTACCACCACGGTCGCGCCAGCCTCGGCCAGCGACTGGCTGATACCGAGACCGATGCCAGCGGTGCTGCCGCTAACGATTGCAAGTTTTCCACTCAGATCGATTTTCATGCTTTCACCTCATCGATTGGCAATGGTGCACGTTCGGACACCAGTTTCGCTTCACGCATGGCCTTCCAGAAACCGGCCGGAATCACCGCCGACAGTGCTGCCATATCTTCAGCAATTCGCCCCGGTTTGCTGGCACCCGGAATCACTGCCGCCACTGCCGGATTGGCCAGCGAGAATTGCAGCGCCGCAGCTTTTACATCGACGCCGTATGCAGCAGCGATGCGTTTGATCTGTTCAACCCTGGCGATGATCTGCGGGCTGGCCTTCTGGTATTCGAAGTGCGCACCACCGGCAAGAATCCCCGAGCTGTAAGGGCCGCCAACGACGATTTCGACATTCTGCGCCAGCGCTGCATCCATCAATCGTTGCAGGGCGCGGTCGTGATCCAGCAGGGTGTAACGGCCGGCGAGCAGGAAGCCGTCCGGTTGCGCTTCAGTCAGGTCCAGCGTCAGTTCGCACGGTTCGACCTTGTTCACTCCGAGACCCCAACCCTTGATCACGCCTTCTTCACGCAAACGGGTAAGAACTTTGAATGCGCCGGTGCGTGCCTGATTGAAATACTCCAGCCACTGATCACCGTAGAAATCCTGGGCGATGTCGTGCACCCAGACGATGTCCAGACGATCGGTTTGCAGGCGCTTGAGGCTGTCTTCAATCGAACGCATCGTTGCGTCGGCGCTGTAGTCGTTGACGATTTTGTTCGGGCGACCGTGCTCGAACACGCCGCTTTTCTCACCGAGATCACGGGCTGCTGCGTCTTCGACTTCGTCGAGAATGACCCGGCCAACCTTGGTGCTCAGCACGTAGTCATCACGCTTGTATTGGGCCAGCGCGGCGCCGAGGCGAATTTCCGAGAGGCCCGAGCCGTAGAACGGCGCGGTGTCGAAGTAACGCACGCCAGCATCCCAGGCTGCATGCACGGTGGCTTGTGCCTCTTCTTCAGGGATGGCGCGGAACATGTTGCCCAGTGGTGCTGTGCCGAAGCCGAGTTTGCCCGGCAGTTTGTCTTTCAAGCTCATTGGTTTGTCCTCGTAGGTGTCTGGGTCTGTGTGACCGTTGAGCAGATCCTAGATTGCGCAGTCGAGACCGTCCAAGACATAATCAGCAGCACTTGAGTCCCTACAGGTCTGACATGATCGACATCCGCCAATTGCGCTATTTCGTTGCCGTCGCCGAAGAAGAACACGTCGGCCGCGCCGCCGAACGGCTGCATATTTCCCAATCGCCGCTGAGCCGACAGATAGCCCAGCTCGAAGAACGACTGGGCCTGACCCTGTTCGAGCGCAGTCAACAACGTATTCGGCTGACCCGCGATGGCCAGACTTTTCTCGCCGAAACCCGCGCCCTGCTGACTCACGCCAATCGTCTGGAGTCCCTCGGCAAACGTCTGGGCCGGGGCGAAGAAGGCGGTTTGTGCATCGGCTACATCGAAAACGCCATGCACGCCGGGGTCTTGCCGAACGCCTTGCGGGTGTTGCGGGTGGATCGGCCTAACGTGCATGTCGCGCTGTACAACCTGAGTTCCACCGAGCAACTGGAAGGACTGCGTCAGCGTAGTCTCGATATCGCGTTAGTGAACGAGCCACCGACCGACGACGATCCGGATCTGCTGGGTTTTCAGGTGCTCGACGACCCGATGCTGCTGGCGCTGCCGGAACAGCATCCGCTGGCGCAGCAGGCGGTGTTGAGTCCTGCGGATCTGGCCGATCAGGAATGGATCGGCGTCCAGCCGCGTCAAGGCGCGGAGGATGACTTTGTGAGTGCCTGCATCCGTGCCGGGTTCACTCCGGATGTGCGCATGCAGGCAACAGAGCCGTTCACCGCACTGGGGCTGGTGGCCTCGGGGCTGGGGATTGCGATGATCCAGAAAGGCCTGAGCCACAACGCCCCGCCCGGCGTGGTGCTGCGGGAAGTGCCATGGCTGGCGTTCACGACACCGTTGTGGGCGGCGTGGCACCGGATCAATTTACGGCCGTTGGTGGAGACCTTTCGTAAAGTCCTGACCGATACCCATCCCTGTGGGAGCCAGCCTGCTGGCGATTTGGCCGGCATATCCAGAATATCTGCTGGCTGATACGCCGTCATCGCCAGCAGGCTGGCTCCCACAGGTTTTACCGGGGATCTACACTTTATGGGAGAGTTGTCTGCCGTGAGGTGCCCATGAAAATGTCCGCACAAATGACTGTGGTCGCTGTACTCGCCACCCTCGCCTACCTTGGCCTGGCGGTGTGGGGCATTGGCGGCCCGGCGATTTTCTTTGCCCATGGTTCGCTGGTGATAGTGGCGCTGGCGACCTTGCTGATGGTCGTCGCATCAATGTTCACCGAGGTCAATCTGAGTTCAGGTGAACGTGAAGACCGCGCCAACCGCTGGGTGCTTCCGGCATTCGGGGTGATTGGCCTGCTCAGCGGATTCCTGCCGGCGTATTGCGACCGCATCGATTTCTGGACCTTTGGTGGCGAGGGCGTGCGTTGGCTGGGGGCGTTGCTGTTCATCATCGGCGGTGCGTTGCGCTTGTGGCCGGTGTTTGTGCTGGGGCGACGATTTAGTGGGTTGGTGGCGATTCAACCGGGGCATCGGCTGGTCACGGATGGCATTTATCAGCGTCTGCGCAATCCGAGTTATCTGGGGTTGGTGGTCAACGCTGTGGGTTGGGCACTGGCGTTTCGCTCGAGCGTTGGATTGTTGCTTGCGGTACTGACCTTGATTCCGCTGATCGCCCGCATTCACTCCGAAGAAGCGTTGCTGCGCAGCCAGTTCGGCGCGGAGTACGACGCTTATTGCAGTCGCAGTTGGCGGCTATTACCGGGCGTCTACTAAACACTACAAATCCCATGTGGGAGCCAGCCTGCTGGCGATGAGGCCTGCAAATCCAAAAGCCTTGTCGCCTGACACTCCGCTATCGCCAGCAGGCTGGCTCCCACAGGGCTTTATCGATGCCGGTTAACGGGTTTCCAAACGCAATTTGCCGTCCGCATCGACGTCCACGCTCAGCGTTTCATAGCTGGCCATCGTCGCGTGCTGCGTTTCAATCGGATGTTGATGCGTGGTGGTGACGACCAACAGCGCAGCGCCTGCGGCTTCAGCCGCCTGAATACCCACGGCAGCGTCTTCGAAGATCAGGCATTCACCTACTTCAAGCCCTAGACGTTTGGCTGCTAGTCGATAACCAGCGGGATCGGGCTTACCGGCAGTGACATCCTCGGCAGTAACCATCACCGCAGGCTCGGAAATCCCCGCCGCCGCCATACGCCGCAGTGCCAGATCACGCGGCGCCGAAGTCACCATCGCCCAACGGTTCGCAGGCAACGAATTGAGAAACGCCTGCGCGCCGGGGATTTCGATGATGCCTTCAACGTCGTCGATTTCCGCTTGAGCGATGAACGCGGCTTGCGCTTCGGCATCCACGCCCGGCAGGTTCAGGCGATTGATGGTATCAATGGCCCGCGCGCCATGAATGGTCGGCAAAAACGTTTCGACGTCCACCCCGTGGCGCACGGCCCAGGCAGACCAGACGCGCTCGGCAGCGGCAATGGAGTTGAGGACGGTGCCGTCCATGTCGAACAGGAACGCGCCAAACGCGCGGTTGAAAATGGTGTCGTGAGCAGACAAAGGGTCGAGTCCTCTGGCAAGGGGCCGGGCAGATTTGCCCGGCAATGTAGCATTAGCGCGGCGGATCGACCCAGCCTGTCAGTGCAGACTCGGCGTCTTCGACTTGAACGCGCTTTCCACACAATCCAGCAACTGCCCGATTGCCCAAGGCTTCTTGATGAACGCCACCGGACGCTTCACCCCGGAAGTCTCGGGGGTTTCATAACCGGACATGACCATCACCGGTTTGTCCGGCCAGCGCTCGCCGACCAGATTGGCCAGATCCGCGCCGTTGAGGGTGCCGGGCATGGTGATGTCGGTCAGCAACAGCGCGACTTCCGGCGCGTGTTCCTCGAGATATTTACTGGCCGCATCCGCACTGGTCTGCGGTTCAACCAAAAAACCTTCCTCCTGAAGAATTTCGCAAAGAAACTCCAGAATCAACGGATCATCCTCGACCACCAGAATCAACCCGCCAGGAAGGTGCGCGCTCGCCGTCGGTGTTGGGCTCATGTAGTGGCACTCCCTGATTTACATTAACGATTTAGCGGCTCAAATCCGCTGCTTATCTGGTATGAGCAGCAGGCCCGGCATTAATTCATTTTTGATACAGCTCTTTTCTAAATGGTCAGTCTTACGCTTTACCAGCGGGCGTTCGCGGCCGCTCATTTGTGGTTAAAATGCCAGCCCTTTTGCTTGCCGATCGTGACTGATGAACCCTGAAGCCCTCGCCACCCTCCGCGCCCACTTGTTGCCAGCCCTTGCAGCGGCGCCAAGCGAAACCCGTCGTTTGTTCCACGGGCGTGGACGTTGCTGGCCGGGTCTGGAACAGGTCACGGTGGACTGGCTGCAAGGTGTGGTGCTGGTGTCGCTGTTCAAGGAACCGCCATCCGAGCAGCTCGAAGCGCTGAAGCAATTGCTGATGGACATCAGCACCAGCGCCGAGTGGCAACAGTCCGGCGCGCACACTTTGCTGATTCAACATCGCTACCTGCCGCAAAGCACCGCCGAATGGCTGTTGGGCAATGAAATCGATGAGATGGGCATTGTTGAAGGTGGCTTGCAGTATCGGGTCGATCTGGGCCGCAAGCAGAACGCCGGGCTGTTTCTCGACATGCGTTACGGACGCAACTGGGTGCGCGAGCAGGCTGCCGGCAAACGCGTGCTGAACCTGTTCGCCTACACCTGCGGTTTTTCCGTGGCGGCCATCGCCGGCGGCGCGAGCCATGTGGTCAACCTCGACATGTCCCGCGCGGCGCTGAGCCGTGGCCGCGATAACCATCGGGTGAACGGGCATGACGTGAGCAAGGTGAGTTTCCTCGGCCACGACCTGTTCAAGTCCTGGGGCAAGGTGATCAACAGCGGTCCGTATGATCTGGTGATCATCGATCCGCCGTCGTTCCAGAAAGGCAGCTTTCTGCTGACCAAGGATTATCGGCGCGTGCTGCGTCGCCTGCCGGAACTGCTTACCCCGCAGGGCACGGTGCTGGCGTGCATGAACGATCCGGCGTTTGGTTCGGACTTTTTGATCGATGGCGTGATGCAGGAAGCGCCGAGCCTGCGCTTCGAGCAGCGCCTGGACAATCCACCGGAATTCCCCGACATCGACCCGGAAAGCGGCCTCAAGGCCCTGATCTTCAAACGCCTCGAATAACCCAACACAACCCCTGTAGGAACTGCGGAACGCTGCGATCTTTTGATCTTGTTTGTGAAAAGCAAGATCAAAAGATCGCAGCGTTCCGCAGTTCCTACAGGGTTATGTGTTTTTAGTGGGGGCGTAGCACCAGGGCGAACAGTTCGCCGTGCCCGGTGACATTAAGCTTGTGATACAGGTTGCGCCGATGGACTTTGACCGTCTCCGGCGAAATGCCCATCTGCTGCGCCATCGCCTTGCTGGAGAAGCCTTGCAGGATCAACCGGGCGGTGTCGATTTCGCGGGTCGTCAGCCGTGCGTCGAAGCGATCAAGCAAGGTCGCCAAATCACCCACCGGCGCCTCAATAACCGGCCCTTGCGCCGGCAACAACTGCACATGCCGACGCATCGCCGCCAGCACCCAGTCCCGAACGCAAAGCAAGCGCCCCTGCTCGGCCAGATCGAACGGCGAGTCGCGCCCGAGTGACAACCCGAGTACGCCGCCCTCGACGTTGATCATGAATTGCAGCTCATCCGCGCCGACCACCGAGCGAAAGTAGCTCTGGTAATACTCGCTTTGCAGAAACTGGTCCGGCGCCACCGAGGCCAGGCTGTGCAAGCCATCGGCAAGCCCTGCCGACGCTGCCTGATAAAACGGATCGAGCAGGTACATGCCAGCGCAATAACCGGCCAGATCCTCCTGTTCATCAGCCCGGCCTTTGCTGTCGAAATCGATCAGCAAGCGCGGCGCCTGCCCCGGCGACATCAGCGCGACCAGGGCGTTATCCAGCGGCACCAGCAATCGCAGCGTATCGACCAGCGCCCGCCAGAAACCCGCCTGCCCGACCCCGGCAAACACCCGCGCCAGACTTTGATGCACCGGCAACTCCTGCAACAACGCGTCCACGCTCTACCCCTTTTGAGTAACCCATGATGGGAATGGGTCCGGCACAGCCCGCCCGATAGGCTGACGGCTCCTGTTCATCACCGGCCTGCACAGGCCAGGAGTGCCGCATCATGCGTCGTCATCACGGGTATATCAACCTGGGCCTGACTGCCTGTCTGTCTGCCGTAATCACCGCAAATGCGGCCGATGCGCCGACCGTGCATGTCTACAACTGGTACGACTACATCGGCCCCACTACCCTGCACGATTTCAAACGCGACAGCGGCATCGAACCGGTCTACGACACCTTCGACAGCGCCGAAGTGCTGGAAGGCAAATTGATGACCAGCCGCAGTGGCTATGACGTGGTGGTAGCGAGCAACTACAGCCTGCCGACCCTGATCAAGGCCGGCGCCCTCGCCCCGCTGCCCCGCGAGCAATTGCCAGGCTGGAAGAACCTCGACAGCGATCTGCTGAGCAAACTGGCCAACAACGACCCGGGCAACCAGTACGCCGTGCCGTATCTGTGGGGCACCAACGGCATCGGCTACAACGTCGACAAAGTGCGTGCCGCGCTGGGCGACAAGGCGCCGGTGGATTCGTGGGATCTGGTGTTCAAGGAAGAGAACCTGGCCAAACTCGGCCAGTGCGGCGTGGCGATGCTCGACTCGCCGTCGGAGATGATCCCGGTTGCCCTCCATTACCTCGGTCTGCCGCCGAACAGCACCAACCCCGAGGATTATCAGAAAGCCGAAGCGTTGCTGCTGAAGTTGCGTCCGCATATCGCCTACTTCAACTCGTCGAAATTCATCAGTGATTTGTCCAACGGCAATATCTGCGTGGCGGTCGGCTGGTCGGGAGCGATGCTCGAAGCCAAGACCAACGCCGAGCAGGCCGGCAACGGCGTGAAGATCGCCTACAGCCTGCCCAAGGAAGGCGCGCCGGTGTGGTTTGACACGCTGGTGCTGCTCAAGGATGCGCCGCATCCGGCTCAGGGCCTGGCGTTTATCGACTACCTGTTGCGCCCGGAAGTGATTGCGCCGGTTACCGATCATTTGTCCTACCCGAACGGCAATCGACCGGCGACGGCGCTGGTGGCCGAGGCTACTCGTGAGAATCCGGCGGTGTACCCGTCGGCCACGGCGATGGCCACGCTGTTCACCCTTGAACCACTGCCCAAAGCCACCGAACGGGTGCGTACGCGGGTGTGGAGCAAGGTTAAAAACGGCCAGTAAACACACCACACAACCACTGCAAAACCCTGTGGGAGCTGGCTTGCCAGCGATGGCGTCGTCCTCGTCAACATTTATACCGACTGAACCACCGCTATCGCTGGCAAGCCAGCTCCCACAGGATCGGTGACAAGCCCTACCTTTCTGTTAAGAGACAAAAACCAATGAACCCACGTGCTCGTGACTTGAACATCCGCATCGGCCAGATGCAGCCCGGCCCGCTCAACGCCATCACCGATGTGCCCGGCGTGCGCGTCGGCCACAGCAACGTGCGTGGCCGCAGTGACGCCGGCCGCGATATCTGCACCGGGGTCACAGTGATCGAACCCCGAGCCGGCTCGACCAATCAGCAACCGTGTTTCGCCGGGGTGCATGTGCTCAACGGCAATGGCGACGCCACCGGGCTGGAATGGATTCGCGAGGCAGGATTGCTCACCAGCCCCATCGCCTTCACCAACACCCACAGCCTCGGCGTGGTGCGTGATGCGTTGATTGTGCTGGATCGTCAGCAACAGCCCGATGACGGGCGTCTCTACTGGAACATGCCAGTTGTGCTGGAAACCTATGATGGCCTGCTCAACGACATCAACGGTTTTCACGTTCGCCCCGAGCACGTTGCCGAGGCGCTGCACAGCGCGCAAAGCGGCCCAGTCCAGGAAGGTGCGGTCGGTGGCGGCAGCGGCATGATCTGCCATGAATTCAAGGGCGGCATCGGCACCGCGTCGCGCAAGCTGAGCACAGCTCAGGGCGGCTGGACCGTTGGTGCGATTGTGCAGGCCAACCACGGCATTCGCAGCGAGCTGCGGGTCGATGGATATCCAGTCGGGCGCTACATGGAACAGGTCGATTCGCCGTTCCTGCGTGCCTCGTTACCGCATCCGGGCATGGGCTCGATTGTGGTTTGCCTGGCCACCGATGCGCCGTTGTTACCGCATCAATGCACGCGCCTCGCGCAACGGGCCAGCCTCGGCCTGGCGCGTACCGGCGGCGGCAACGAAGACCACAGCGGTGACATCTTCATCGCCTTCGCCACCGGCAACGACCACATTCAGCCAGCAGCCTACGAAGGTAAAGGCGCACCAACCTGCAACGGTTTGCGCATGGTCAACAACGACCACATCAGCGAACTGTTCCTTGCTGCCACCGAGGCGGTTGAAGAAGCAATCATCAATGCTCTGCTGACCAGCAACAGCACCGAAGGCAACGGGCATTCGGTGCCGGGGCTGGATGCTGAAACAATGCTTGCGTCTCTCGCAAAAGCAGGCTGGCCCGGCGCCCGCTAATAACACGCCCCCTGCAGGAGCTGCGGCACGCTGCGATCTTTTGATCTTGCTTTCAAACCAACATCAAAAGATCGCAGCGTGCCGCAGCTCCTACAGGGTCAGGTGAACATTTGGCTACCGAGGTCATGGGGGGGCAGGTGCAATGCCGGACTGAACGCCCGGGCGACTAGTGGTACTTGAGTCGGCCCTTGCGCGCTCCCAGTATAAAGATACGCGGTCGTTTCACTCCTGAGCGGCTGCGTAGGGAGTGGGTGTTCTGAACCCCAAACAAGCCCACTCTTGTTTCACGCGCAGCTTGAGCCTCACGGGCTCTACTCTCCCCATCAAAGAGTCTTGAGGCTCTTTTTTATTTTGCGTTTCTCAAGCGTGCTCAGTGAACCGTCAGGCGCTGGCGGACAAATTCTTCGGTATGGCGGGTGACTTGATCCAGATGCCGGTCGCGCTGTTTCTCGGCGTCGACCATGGCGCGCTTGCCATTCTTTTGCAGCAAATAGGTGTGAATCTGCTGCACTTCCAGTGAGCGGTAAATCGGCATGGTGTCGATAAAACCATGCAAGCCGTTGCTGCGGTAATGCCGGGTGCTCATCAGCACCTGCGTCTCGCGCTGACCGATCACCTCAAACCCGAGGTTCTCGAAGTACGGCACTTTGCCGACGCTGCACGCCAGCTCCGCATGCGGATAATGCCCAACCATCTCGGCCAGCATTTCCCGCGCCACACCCTGGCGCCGATGGCCTTCGCGCACGGCCATGTAAGCAACGCTGCACGCCTCCCAATCGCCCTGCACCGGCAGGTACAAAAGGAAACCGGTGACTTGCTCCGGATCTTCCTCGGCAGTGGCAACCAGCAACTCCACCTCGACACCCTTCTCGCCGTTGAGCGCTTCCAGATACAGATGCATCTCGTAGCCAACCGCGTACTGATAGACGTTGTACAGGAGGTTGCTCGGGCCGAGACCGACCGCGCTGATGTCGGTCAGGTAATCGACCACCATCTGCAAAATCTGGCTGTTGACACCCTCAGGACACGGGGTTTTGAAATGGGTGATGCGTGGCATGGCAAACGGGCTCCGGCGGAAAACCGCAACATCATACCCTGAAGAAAATTTCATCTGCTGAAGATCGGACTTTTCAGCGATTTGGCGTCCAACCCTTTAGCTGCGTTCACTTTTCGACGCAGGCCTTGAGGAGTCTTCATGAGCGTTCTGCGTTCTCTGTTCAAATGGCGAAAAGCTTTGCTGTTGGTGCCGTTGACCCTGGCCACGCTGGCGAGTGCGCCGGTGTTTGCGCAACCCGTGGTCATCGTCCAGCAAGCACCACCGCCGATGCGCATGGAAGTGATGCCCGGTGCCCGGCCCGGCTATGTCTGGGATCAGGGCCATTGGCGTTGGCAAGGACGCGGCTACGTGTGGATACCCGGGCACTGGCAACCGGTGCGATATGGCGCCCGCTGGAAACCGGGACACTGGCAGGCTCGCGGGCCTAACTGGTTCTGGGTAGAAGGTCACTGGGTGCGTTAAGCCCCGATCAGCATGCAAACCTCACTTACCGGAAACATCACCATGTCGCGAACCGTAAAAACCCTGATCAGCGCCACATTGTTGGCGATCACGCTGTCCGGCTGCGTTGTCGCGCCGGCCCGTCCGCATCGACCACCACCGCCAGTGGAAGTGGTGCCAGTGATGCCCGCACCGGGTTATCACTGGGTTAATGGCCATTATCGCTGGGGCGGCAATGAATGGCGCTGGGTGCCGGGCCACTGGCGGGCGTACTGATCCGCAGCTGCGGCGTCACTGTTGTGGCGCCACCACCTTGAACTTGATGGCGATGTCTTTGGAAACCACGGTGTCGGCCCACTCGCCGGCACCGAGTCCGAAATCATCGCGTTTGAGTACCAGTTCGCCGTCGAAGATGCCGATGGCGTTGTCCGGTTTCAACTCCACCGGCACTTGTACTTCGCGGGTGATGCCTTTGACGGTGAGTTTGCCGGCAATCAGATAGTGATTGTCTTTGTCCTGAGTCACGCGGGTCGATTCGAACACCGCCAGCGGGTATTTTTCCGTGTCGAACCACGCCGGTTTCACCAGCTCGGTATTGGCGTCTTCACTTCCGGCGTCAATGCTGCTGAGGTCAATGTGCAACGTGGTGCGGGCGTTGGCGAGGTTGTCGGTGTCGAAGTCCAGCGTTGCGTCGAACTTGCCGAACGTGCCGTACATCCGCGAGCCCATCTGGTTGTAGGTGAAACTGATCTGACTGGCGGTGGTGTTGACCCGAGTGTATTCGACCGCCTGCGCGACCGGCATAACGATCAGGCAACAGACGACAGCCAACAGCAATCGGATCGACATGGGGATTCTCCGGCGCCTGCGTGGGCCTCCATAGACTTAAGCAAACAATTCAGGAACTGCCAACAATCCCCTGTAGGAGCTGCGGCACGCTGCGATCTTTTGATCTTGTTGCTCAAAACCAACATCAAAAGATCGCAGCGTGCCGCAGCTCCGACATAGAGCAAAATCAGACCAGGCGTTCAATCTTCTGATGCTGCCAGACCAGTTTGTAATACAGGGTCTGCAACACCAGCATTCCCAGATATGCCACCGGAAACGCCATCCACACACCCTGCAAACCATACTGCCCATCGAGCCAGTAAGCGGCCGGCAACTGAATACCGACCACGCAGACAATCGCAATCGCCACGGGCACCAACACCGTGCCGCTGGCACGCATGATCCCGCCGATGATCGCCTGGAAGCCGAACACCAACAGGCTCCACAACATAATGTGCAACAAGTGTTCGGCCATCGCCCGCGTCGAATCCTCGGTCAGGAACAACCCGAGCAACCAGTGCGACAACAGATAGCCGAGCACGATCAAACCGCCGGTCAAACACACGTTGATCAACAGCCCGGTGCGCAGTATCGGGCCCATCCGCTCCAGTCGCCCGGCACCGATGGCCTGCGCGCCGAGGATCGAGGCGGTGATCGCAATCGACAGCGCCGGAAACTGCACATAGTTGACGATCTGCGTCACCGCGCCATACGCCGCCGTCGCCTGGGAACCGTGCTGGTTCACCAGCGCCAGAATCACCAGTTCCGACAACGACAGCACAATCATCTGCACGCCAGTCGGCAGACCGATGCGCAACACCTTGCCGAGAATCGCCCCGTCGAGTCGCAGCGCTTTGAAAAACTCCCGATCCGGCGCCAGCGGATGGCCCTTGCGGATCAAGCGCCACGCCAGCCACGCCATCGCCGACAGGTTACCGGCCAGTCCCGCATACGCCGCGCTCTGAATGCCCAGTTGCGGCAAGCCGAACCAGCCACGAATCAGTGCCGGCGTCAGCGCCAGCCCGACACTGGTCGAGACAATCAGCGCCAACAGCGGCGACAGCGTATCGCTGACCCCGCGCAACAACTGGGTGAACAGCACAAACACCAGCATCGACGGCAAAATCCACATCATCACATGCGCATACGCCACCGCATCGTCCAGCACATCGGCCGGCGTGCCGAGGCCCTGCAACGCCTGCCGCGCAAACACACTGCCCAGCACCGCCGCCACCAGCCCGATCATCACCCCGAGCAACAACGTCGCCCCGGCGATAGCCTTGACCATATGCGACTCACGCGCACCCCACGCCTGACCGATCAACACCCCGGCGCCCGCGCCCAGTCCAATGACCAGTGCGATGAAGAAAAAAACGATCGGGAACATTCCCGAGACCGCCGCCAAAGCCTGCGTGCCGAGCATCTGCCCGATGTAGATGCTGTTGATCGTGCCGGACATCGATTGCAGGAAATTCGACAGCACCATCGGCGCGAGAAACAGCAGATAGGTTCGCCAGAGTGGGCGTTGGGCAGCGGCGGCACTTTGCATGGGATTGAGGTCCATCTCGGCTACAGGTTGGCAGGTGAAGGATAGCTTCGGCGAGTTGCCGCCAAGGTGCAATTAACATCTCGGACAGGTGATTATTTTTTCGGGTTTAAACGCGCATGCATCCGCCCAATCGTGATAAAAAACAGGCCTTTTCGCCCGTCATCGAGGCCTCGCCCATGCCCCACGCTCCACGTTTTCTGACTTGCGCCCTGCTCGCGCTGATCGCTGGCAGCGCACACGCCGCCCCGGCACCCGAAACCTTGCAGCCGCTGCTGGTCACGCTAAACGAACGCCTGAACATCGGCGATCTGGTGGCGTTGACCAAGTGGGACAGCGGCAAGCCGATTCAGGACAGCGCTCGTGAAGCACAGGTCATCGCCAATGCCCGGACGCTTGCCAGCGAACGCAAACTCGATCCGGAAGATATCGCGCAGTTGATCGCCGCCCAGATGGAAGCCAACAAACTGGTGCAATACGGGTTGCTCGCGCAATGGCAAGCAGCCGGCGCAGCGCCGAACACGCCGCGCCCGGATCTGGCCAAGCAGATTCGCCCGCGCCTGGATGAACTGCAAACGCGCCTGTTGCAGCAATACGCCGCTTTTGCGCCCTATCGCCAAGACCCGGCTTGCCCGACCTGGCTGGCAAATGCGCGCAACGGTTTGACTCACGACACGCTGCACCAGCTGGCCCTGACCCGCGCCACCGGCGAACTCTGCATTCGGCCAACAGCCCTGTAAACCGCGGCGACGGCATACATCGCTGGCGTCGATAGTCACCATCACGTCAATGAAGTTCTCATAAAAAATCCCGGGCGTAAGATCGGCTCCATACCAAACAACTACCCCCGGAGCACACGATCATGAAACGCCAAACCCTTCTCGGCCTCGCATTCTCGGTTTTCGCAATCAACGCTTTTGCTGCTGTTCCAGCTCACACGATGATCGCCGAAGGCGGTTCGGACAAACTGATCGAAAGTCGTGTGGCTGAAGGGGGTTCGGATCGTCTGCTCGAACGCCGTGTAGCTGAAGGGGGTTCGGATCGTCTGCTCGAACGCCGTGTAGCTGAGGGTGGTTCGGATCGTCTGCTCGAACGCCGTGTTGCCGAAGGTGGTTCGGATCGTCTGCTCGAACGCCGTGTAGCTGAAGGTGGTTCGGATCGTCTGCTCGAACGCCGTGTTGCTGAAGGTGGTTCGGATCGTCTGAACGAACGCCGCGCTGTATAAATCGCTGGCTGTACCAAGCGCAAAAAAGTAGCCCGGCCTGATCAGCCGGGCTTTTTCATGAGCGCAGTGGCTCCCGACTATCACGAAAGGTTATTTTTGCTGCAAACGCCCTCTCGCATCGGGTCGCGAAAGAGCGCCGTTCGTCCGTCACTGGAATGAGTGTTTTACCGACTCAGGTATTGGTCTTCAGTTTGGTCCACAACCGCGTACTCAGCCGCGCAATCGCAGCAGGCAACTCTTCGACGGTGAACAACTTCTCCAGCACGCTTTTTGGCGGATAAATCGCCGGATCGTCTTTAACGTCCGGATTCAAGAACTCATTCGCCGCCGCATTCGGGTTGGCGTAATGGATGCTGTTGCTAATGTTGGCAATCACCTTGGGTTCGAGCAGGTAGTTCATGTAGGCGTAACCGTTTTTCTCATGCGGCGCGCTTTTCGGCATGACCATCATGTCAAACCACAATGTCGTGCCTTCGTCCGGGATCGAGTAAGCGATGTCGATACCGTTTTTCGCTTCTTTGGCGCTCGCGGCAGCCTGGACGATATCGCCGTTGAAACCGATCACCGCGCAGACGTTGCCGTTGGCCAGATCGCTGATGTATTTCGAAGCATGGAAGTACTGAATATACGGACGGATCTTCAGCAATGCCTGCTCGGCCTTTTTATAATCTTGCGGTTCGTGACTGTGTGGCGGCAAGTGCAGATAGTTGAGGGTGATCGGCAGCACCTGTGTCGGGTTATCGATGAACGCTACGCCGCACTGGCTGAGTTTCTTGATGTTTTCCTCATCGAAAAACATCTTCCACGAATGGGTGATATCAGTGTTGCCGAAGATCGCCTTGATCTTTTCGACGTTGTAACCGATGCCAGCAGTGCCCCACATGTACGGATAACCGTACTGATTGCCGGGGTCGTTGACTTGAAGATTTTGCATCAACAGGGGGTCGAGGTTTTTCCAGTTGGGCAACTGCGACTTGTCGAGTTTCTGGATCGCTCCGGCCTTGATCAGACGCGACAGAAAGTGGTTCGACGGGCTGACCACGTCATATCCGGTGTTGCCGGTCATCAACTTGGATTCCAGCACTTCGTTGCTGTCGTGAATGTCGTAAGTGGTCTTGATGCCGGTGGCCTGGGTGAAGTTGGCCAAGGTATCCGGGGCGATGTAGCTGTTCCAGTTGGAGATGTTGACGGTTTCATCGGCGTAAGCGGCCGTCGAACTGGCTGCGAGTGCGACGGCCAGGGAAAGTGAGTTGATGCGCATGTTCTATCACCTGTGTTGAATGGCTTTTGTTCTTGTGCGATGCGGAATTTCAGATTTCTGTTCTGGCCCTGACCGCCTCCACGCGCATGCGAAGCATGGCACCGATATCGAAGAAAGGACGTGGCGGCAGCCAGCCGGGCTCGGCCCGTTGCATCACCGATTGCAGAAGTGGCGAGTCAACGCCGCTCGCCAGTTCCGCGAGCAACCGTCCCCACAAGGTTCCGCGTGCCACGCCCGAGCCATTGCAACCGGCGACGGCAAACATGCCCTCTTGCACCCGTTCAAAAAAGGCCTGACCGCTGCGGGTCGCACTCAAATGGCCGGTCCAGGTGTACTGAATGTCTCGCTCGCCAAGGAACGGAAAGCGCCGTTGCAGTCCGCGAGCATGGTGTTGCCGACGTTGGGCCAGTTCGCTGTTGGACAGATCGCGCGTGCGGTATTCGGCAGTGTTGCGGATCATCACGCGCCGGTCAGGCGTTAACCGTACCGTCGCGCCCAGCGGTCGGGTCGAGAGCACGCCCCACGGCTCGACCGCGCCAATCGATTGAAACTCCCGATCAGTCAACGGCCGCGTGAGGCTGGCGCTGAGTTCCATCGGGAACGTCGCGCTATCGCTGATCCCGACTCGGGGGATGAACGCATTCAGGCACACCAGAACCTGCTTTGCCTCGATGCTGCCATCGACAGCATTGGCCAGCAGACGCCCATGGCTCAGGCGCTCAAGAGCGCTGATATCCGTGTTCTCGAAAACCGTGACGTTATCCGGCAATGCATTGAGCAAGCCCTTTACGTATTTGGCCGGCTGCAGCAGGCCGTTGCCCTGGCCGCACCAGATCGCCGATTCGTAGTGACGGGTACCGAGTTTCGCGGCCAGTTGTTCACCCTGCAAAAACTCGGCGCGGGCACCGAGTGCGCGCAAGGTCGCGAGTTTTGCGTCGACATGATCGAGCTTGGCCGGGTCATTGACCGCAAAGTAGTAACCGCTGTCACGAAAGTCGCAGTCGATGGCATGCCGGGCAATGCGTTGGCGCACTTCTTCGCTGGCTGCGCGGGAAATCTGTGTGTCGATTTCGAACCCGGCGAAACCCGGTGCACCAATCAGCTCACTTGTCGCCGGAAGTTCGTGAGCCACGACAAACCCGGAGTTGCGTGCCGAAGCGCCTTGCGCCGCACGTTGCCGATCCACAACCACGATGCGCGCCTGAGGGTGCATTTCAGCAAGTGTATGAGCGGCACTGAGCCCGGTGATTCCCGCACCGATTACCAGCCAATCGGCGCGTTGCGCACCACTCAGGCGACCGCGCTCCGCTGATCCACCCGCCTGCGCGATCCAGCCACATACGTTTTCCATGCTCACCTCATTGACTATCGTTCTGGGCTTGCTTCTCAACATCCGTCATGCGTGAATCGCATGCTCAACTTGAGAAGACTGCCGCCAGAGCTAAAATCTATAAGGTCTTCGCTGGACCAACCAACGTTATAAAATCATCGAGCCATTCTGAAAACGCATGGATAAAATTCGCCACGTTCCGTCGCTGCAAGCCATGCAAGCGCTGGTTGAAGTCGCTGCTTGCGGCAGCTTCACCCTGGCGGCGCAGAAACTGTGCCTGACCCAAAGCGCCGTGAGCCGGCAGATTCAGCAACTGGAAAGTCATTTCAATGTCGCACTGTTGATCAGAACCAGCCGCAGCCTGCGCCTCACGCCGGAAGGTGAACAGGTACTGGCCAGCGCTCGCAGCATCCTTGAACAACTGAAAACCCTCGAAGAACGCCTCGCCCCGCAGCAACGCCCGTTCCGCATCCGCATGCATGTGTCGCTGGCGGTACGTTGGCTTTTGCCGAAACTCAGCGACTTCTATGTGAGCCATCCAGAGGTCTCACTGGCGATTGAAACCGTCGCCACTGAAGTCGTCGAACCGGCCATCGACAGCGATGCGTACATTCTCTATCTGCCGCAAGCCTCCAGCGACCGGGATTGCCTGACGCTGTTTGAGGAAATGCTGGTGCCGGTGTGTTCACCCGATCTGGCAAATGCGCCACGCTCGATAGAGGAGTTATCGCGCTTTGCGTTGCTGCATCGCTCGGTGGATCGTCAGGCCTGGTTCGAATGGCTGACAGCAAACGACGGCAAACCGCTGGAGGATTACCGGCACATTCCATTCAACCTTGATGAACTGGCACTGGATGCGGCGGCACGAGGATTGGGAGTGGCGGTGACGGACATGACACTGGCGGCGGAGTCGATTGAACGTGGTTTGCTGGTTGTGCCGTTCGGCGAGCCGTTGAACACCGGGGGGATTTATTCGTTGTGTTTGCAGCCTGCGGCGGCTTCACATCCGGCGACCGCGTTGGTCATGCAATGGTTTGCGGCAAAAGCTCAGCAGTAACACACACGCCTACTGGGGATTGGCTTTTGCCGCCGGGGAAAAGGTTTGCAGATAGGCCAACAGATTATCGAGTTTTTCCTCGTCACTCAGCCCCCAGAAGATCATCCGCGTTCCCGGCACCACGCCTTTCGGGTCTTTCAGATACGCCGTCAGGGTTTCACGATCCCAGGTCACGCCTGAGTTTTTCATCGCGTCCGAGTAGACGTAATTTTCCGATGTCCCGGCAGGTCGGCCGATGATCCCGTTGAGTTGCGGGCCGAAGCCCGGACGCGCGGATTCGCCGACCTGGTGGCAACCGCCGCACAGGCGCGGGAAGATCTTTGCGCCAGCTTCCGGGTCGCCGGCTGCCAGCACGGAAGTGCTGAGCAGGCCATTGCAAAGGATCAAGGCAAGAATGAGTGAGGCGGTGTTTTTCATCTGGCGGTCCAAAACGGCGTAATGCAATCGGGCTAAGGCTAACACTTTGTGGCGAGGGAGCTTTTACAGGTAGGCGGCGATGGTCTTTCTGACTTTGATCAATGCCTCGCGTAACTCCTCCATCCCCACCGAGCCCAGCGCCAGGCGGATCGCGTGCGGCACATGCGCCGACACCACAAAAGGCTCGGCACTGGTGACTGAAACCTGTTCGTGCATCAATTCGACGACGATCTGATCGGTGCGCACGTCTTCCGGCAACGGCATCCAGACAAAGTACGACGACGGATGGGCAACGTAACGCAGCCCTTTGAGCAACCCGGCGGCCAGCGCCTGACGGGCCTGTGCGTCATTGCGCTTTTGCGCTTCAAGCACGGTGACGGTACCGTCGTCGAGCCAACCGCAGGCAATCGCGGTCATCACTCCGGGAGTGTTCCAGGTGGTGGCGCGGATGATCCGTTCCAGCGCCGGCACGGTTTGCGCGGGCGCGGCGATAAAGCCGACGCGCAACCCGGTGGCGATGCTCTTCGAAATACCCGACACATAAACCGTGCGCTCCGGTGCCAGATCGATCAGCGGACGTGGTGGGTTTTCGACCAGAAAGGCGTAGGCCGCGTCTTCGATAATCGTCAGATCATGCTTGCGGGCAATCGCGACCAGTTGCTCGCGTTGTTCGATTGGCGTCACCCAGCCCAGCGGATTGTGCAGCGTCGGCATGCAGTAAATGGCCCGCACCGAGCGCTGGCGGCAAAGTTTTTCCAGCGCCTGAAGATCCGGCCCGTGCTCGGTGACAGGAATCGCCACTATCTCCAGATGCAGCGCTTCGGCCAGCACTTTGAAGCCCGAATAGGTCAGCGCATCCGCGGCAATCACATCACCGGGTTTGAGCAGCGCCATCATCGTCACCGCGAGGCCCTGCTGGGCACCGTTGACGATCAGCACTTGCTCGGCATCAACGCTTACCCCACGGGTTTTCAGGTGTTTGGCGACAGATGCCCGCTCATGGGCGCGACCGGCGTGCGGCTGGTAACGCAGCAGAGCCTCCAGATCGCCGGACAATGCCAACTGGCGCAACGCGGTGCGTAACAAATCAGCCTGACCGGGTAATGACGGATAGTTGAAATTCAGATCGATCATGCCGACCGCGACATCTTTCTGATCGATGCCCTGCCCCGGCGACAACGAGGTTTCCCGAACGAACGTGCCGCGCCCGGACTCACCGCTGACCAGTCCCATCGCCTCCAACTCCGCATACACCCGCGAAGCCGTAACCAGCGCCAACCCTTCGCGGGCGGCCAATTGTCGATGCGTGGGCAACCGGGTTCCGGGCGACAGCAGGCCCGAACGGATGTCCGCTGCGTAAGCATCAACCAGCGTCTTGTAACGGGAGCGCGGCATGTCGACTGTATCCATGACGATTTTTTGATTGTGCTGATTCTCAGCCATAGGATTCAACCGACGCAACCCCACTTTCGAGCGTGATCGCACATGGAACGAACCTCGCACCTGCCTCACCCGGCACTGGAAAAAACCAGCGGCTGGATCAACGGTTTCATCGGCGTGCTGATCTTCAGCGGTTCGCTGCCGGCCACGCGCCTGGCGGTGATGGAGTTCGATCCGGTGTTTCTCACGGTCGCCCGCGCGGCCATAGCCGGGGTGCTGGCGCTGTGCCTGTTGTGGTTGTTTCGCGAGCGCCGACCGGCACGCGATCAGTGGCTGTCGTTGTTGATTGTCGCCATGGGCGTGGTGTTGGGTTTTCCGCTGCTGACCGCGCTGGCGCTGCAACACGTGACGTCGGCCCATTCGATTGTGTTTGTAGGATTGCTGCCGCTGGCGACGGCGATTTTCGCTGTGCTGCGTGGCGGTGAGCGCCCGCGCCCGGTGTTCTGGATCTTCTCGGTGCTGGGCAGTGCGCTCGTGGTCGGCTTCGCGATGTCCCGAGGTCTGACCGCCTCGCCTACCGGTGATTTGCTGATGCTGGCGGCGATTATCGCCTGCGGTCTTGGTTATGCCGAAGGTGCAAAACTGTCGCGAACCTTAGGTGGCTGGCAGGTGATCTGCTGGGCGCTGGTGTTGTCTTTGCCGGTGATGGCGTTGTCGAGTCTGTGGCTGGCGCCCGCCACGTTCAGCGGCATCAGCCTTCCGGCGTGGCTGAGTCTGGCCTATGTTTCGCTGTTCAGCATGCTGATCGGTTTTGTGTTCTGGTATCGCGGACTGGCCCAGGGCGGAATCGCGGCGGTTGGGCAGTTGCAATTACTGCAACCGTTTTTCGGCCTGGCGCTGGCGGCGACGTTGCTGCACGAACAAGTCAGCCTTGGCATGCTCGCGGTGACTTTGGGCGTGATTCTGTGTGTGGCGGGCGCGAAGAAGTTCGCCAAATGAAGTTCAAGCCTCGCCAGCCTTCCACTCGCGAGGGCTGAGCCCGGTCTTGCGGCGAAACGCCCGGGCCAGCGCTGAAGGACTTTCGTAACCGACCTCCTCGGCAATCAACGCAATTGGCTTGCCTTCGCGCAGACGCTTCTGCGCCAGACTGACCCGCCAATTCACCAGATAATCGGCGGGCGACTGGCCCACCACCCGACGAAACTGCTCGGCAAACCCGGCCCGCGACAGGTTCGCGGCAGCCGCCAGTTCGGCCACGCTCCACGGCGTGGCCGGTTGCTCATGCATCAGGTTCAAAGCGCGGGACAAGCGCGGATCGGCCAGCCCTGCGATCATCCCCGGTTGTTGTTCGCGACGGCTGATGAGGTGGCGCAACAGCAGAATGACCAGCACCTCGAACAACCGATCCAAGACCGCCATATGCCCGCAATGCCCTTCAGATGCTTCCTTGAACAGCCATTCGAGAGTGGGACCGAGTTCCGGAATTTCAGTCAGTTTCAGCACCAGATAATCCGGCAGCGCCGCCGCCAGCGCATTGCCCGAGCCGCCGTCGAACGTCAGCGTTGCGCACACCACTTTGGTGTCCATCGCCTCGTCGGCGAACATTCGGTGGGCAAAGGGTCTGGGAAAGAAAATCAGCGACGGCTCGTCCAGACGGATCTCACGCTCAATGCCAGGCTTGAGCAACAACTCGCCCGCCTGCAACAGATGCACATGCCCGCACGGCTCGCCCTCATGGACGTTGACGCCGCAGAAGGTGCCGCTATGAAAGGTGCCGGCATTGACGCCGAAATGGCTGAGCAGCGTGGAAAGGCGATCCATGGGCAACTCCCGAGTACGATTCTGGACGATCTGTCGCATATCCTCGACGATATGCATCCAAAGCACCAGTCACGCTGAATAAGATGACCTCCATCCCCGGCGCACAACGCACCGGGATTCTGGAGAGTCACCATGAGCCGCATCACCGCAATCAGCCTCGCCAACGCTACCGACACCACTCGCCCAGTGCTTGAAGGTGTACAGAAGAAAATCGGCTTCCTGCCCAACCTGTTTGCGACACTGGCCAAGGCGCCCGTGGCGCTCGACACCTACGTGCAAGCCTCCGCGACCCTCGGCAAGACTTCTCTGAGCGCCAAGGAAAAAGAAGCGGTGTACCTCGCCACTTCGCAGGTCAACGGTTGCGATTACTGCCTGGCGGCGCACACTTTGTTCGCGAGCAAATCAGGGCTTTCAGCGCAGGACATCGTGGCGGCGCGTCAGGGTGAACTGAATGCCTATGCTGCCCTCGCCTATCAGTTGACTGAAAGTCGTGGTCACTTGAGTGATGAGCAGATTGCGGCAGCCCGCGCTGCCGGTATCGATGACACGAAAATTATCGAGGTGATTGCGCTGGTCGCGGTGCAGACCCTGACCAACTACCTGAACAACACCGCACTGACCGACATCGACTTCCCGGCCATCTAACCCCCTAAACAAACACAAAACCCCTGTGGGAGCTGGCTTGCCAGCGATGAGGCCGGTACATCCGACATTGATGCTGGCTGACCTGACGCCATCGCTGGCAAGCCAGCTCCCACAGGTATTTCTGTTGATTCATTAAATCTGGCGGGATCACCCAAGTCTTCAGGCGTGCTCGACCCCGGCGCGTTTTAGCAGTTTCTTGCAGCGTTCGGACAAGTGAAAAACCTGCAAATCCTTGCCAGCCTTTTCATAGCGCTCGCGCAAGGTTTTCAGCGCAGCAATCGCCGAGTAATCGACAAAGCTCAAATGCCGACAATCAAGCGTGACCCGCGCCGGATCATTGGCCGGATCAAATTGATTGAGGAACGGCGCGGTCGAGGCAAAAAACAATGTGCCATGCAGGCGATAGAGTTTGCTGCCGTCAGCCTCCAGATGCTCGTCGGCGTACAGTTCGCGAGCCTGCTGCCAGGCGAAGTTCAGCGCGGCGATGATGATGCCGCACAGCACCGCTGTCGCCAGATCGGTGAACACGGTAATCGTGGTCACGGCGATGATCACCAGCACATCGTTGAGCGGCACTTTGTTGAGCACGCGCAACGAAGCCCAGGCGAAAGTCTGCTGCGACACCACAAACATCACGCCCACCAGCGCCGCCAGCGGAATGCGCTCGATCAGCGGCGACAGAAACAGAATGAACAGCAGAATCAACACCCCCGCCACCACGCCGGACGTACGTCCGCGCCCACCGGAACTGAGGTTGATCACGGTCTGCCCGATCATCGCGCAACCGCCCATGCCGCCAAACGCACCCGACACTATGTTCGCCGCGCCCAGCGCCACGCACTCACGATCCGGATAACCACGGCTCTCGGTGATTTCGTCGGTGAGGTTGAGGGTCAGCAGGGTTTCCAGCAGACCAACCAGCGCCATCAAAATCGCGTACGGCGCGATGATGCGCAGGGTTTCCAGGTTCCACGGGATATCCGGCAGCGCGAATGTCGGCAAGCCACCGGCGATGTGCGCCATGTCACCAAGGGTGCGAGTCGGCAAGCCGAACAGGTAGACCAGCAGCCCGACGCCGAGGATCGCCACCAAGGCTGGCGGCACGGCGCGGGTCAGGCGCGGGAGGATGTAGACGATGGCCATGGTCAACAGCACCAGCCCGGTCATCAGGTACAAAGGCGTACCGCTGAGCCAGTGTTCACCGGATTTGAAGTGCTCCAGTTGCGCCAGCGCAATGATGATCGCCAGACCGTTGACGAAGCCGAGCATCACCGAATGCGGCACCATCCGCACCAGTTTGCCCAGCCGCAGCAAACCGAACGCCATCATGATCAAACCGCCGAGCAGCACCGTCGCCAGCAGATACTGCACGCCGTGCTGCACCACCAGCGCAACGATGACCACCGCCATCGAACCCGCCGCCCCGGAAACCATTCCCGGCCGACCGCCGAACAACGCGGTCAGCGTGCAAATGATGAAGGCGCCATACAGGCCCATCAACGGGTTGAGGTGGGCCACCAGTGCGAACGCAATGCACTCGGGCAACAGGGCAAAAGAGGTGGTGAGTCCGGCCAGGACATCGGCGCGCAGACGTTTAGCTTTCATGGTTTACCTGACTGGCGACTGACGAGCGTAGTCGCTGTTTTTCGCGGAAAAAAGAGGGTGGCGAATGTTACGGAATTGTTCGTGATCGGGCCAGTCATCGCTGACATCGCCCCGCCTGCGCTCTATGCTTGCGCGGTCTTTCTTGCCCATTGAGTTCCAACATGCCGCCACTTCTCACTGCTCGCGAGGTTTGTCAGTGCTTGCGCGATGCTGCGCTTGGGGTTCTTGCGTTCAAGTTGAGCGAGGCACCTGCCGGGGCGGGACTGGTCGCGGTCGATATCGAAGGCTGGCGTCTGGTACTGGATTTTGAAGGTGGGCGGTTGCATCACTGCGAGTCCGCTCGCTGCCCCGATGGACGCGAAGGTGCGCTCGACACCTGGCAAAACTACGGCACCGATCCGGTGAGTTTGCTCAGTACCTGGGAGTTGGCACAAATTGAACGGATGCTCGCTGAGCGGGATTGAAAAGGGATATGGGGGATTGTTTTAGCGGTGTGGACAAACACAGTTGCCCGACGATGGCACTCTGCCCATAATTCGCACCCCTAAATTCCCACGCAAGGAACTGCCGTGAAGAAGTCTCTGTTGTTGATCCCGATGTTGGCGCTGCTGCTGCAAGGGTGTGGCATGACCATGACTCGCTATGAGCCGAGCTACGAAAACGTCCAGAAGCTCAAGCAAACCCCGCCACTGCATGCGATCAGCAATCCTCAAGTAACGGCAGAATCCGGTGAAGGTTCGCTGATGGTGCGGGCCAACCCGATCAGTTCGCCGACCGGCAGCATCCCGGCGCACATTCAGGACGCGATTACCGAAGAACTGCGCAAAGCTGGTTTGCTCGATCCGCAGGCTCAACGTCAGTTGAAAGTCCTGGTGGTGAAAAACAATCTGACTGCCGGCATGGGCACGGGCACTGGTCAGCTCGCCGCGCGCTTCACCCTGCTGAACGGCAACGATGTTGTCTATGATGCGACCAAGGATGTCAGCAGCCAGTGGAGCAGCAGCTTCTTCGGTGTCATCGCGATCCCCAACGCGGTCAATGCTTACAACCCGATGCTGCGGGATTTGCTGAAGGATCTGTACAGCGATCCACAGTTCATTCAGGCACTGAAGTAACAGACAAAAAAAGAGCCGCAATCGCGGCTCTTTTTTTTGGCTTCACGCCCGTGGAATACGGGTTTCGAGTGCCGAGTACTTCAGGTTCTTGTTGTCGACCATTTGCTTGAGCAGCGCGTTGACCTGACGGGTGAACGTGTCATTCACCGCTTCTTTAGGCGTGTTGGCCATCAGCGGGATGAACCAGATGCCGATCCAGGTGCCGACCGCATCATGGTTGCTCGCGGTGGTCAGGGCCTGGCCCGTTCCGTCCACGGCTTCGAGGCTCATGGTGTATTGATCGGTGCCGTACGCCGGGATCACCCCCAGGCTGAAACCGCTGATGAAGCCCAGTACCATCGAACCGGCATTCGGCGGATGGTTGTACATTTTCAGGCGCAGGCTGTAGTCGCCCGGCTGCTTCTGGAACTCGTCCAGGGTGACGCGACCGAACAGGCCGGAGTCGGTGAGGATTTTCTGCAACTGCGGCTTCAGTTGATCACGCGCTTGCGGCACTTCCACGGCGGAAGCGCTTTTCGGCTCGCCCTGATAGAAGTCGAAGTCTACGTAGACATTAGGTTTGTTGGCGTAGTTGGCCATCGACGGCATGGTCACCGGCGCCACTTCGTCTTTGGTGAAACTGGCACAACCGCCCAGCGTAAGTACCAGGCCCAACGCCAGAATTTTCCCGAATTGCATGATGTCCGTCCCTAAATGAACAACGCCAAATGATGGCAATGCGCCTCCATTTCGAAGGCCGGGCGGATTCTAGAGAGAGCTGACGTTCAGGGAAAGGCTGAAATCGCGATTTTCATAAAAATATTCAGTCAGTCCTGCCGCAAATCGAGCAGGTAGGTGTAATAACCCGTATCCCGCACATAACCGAGCGACTCGTACAAACCCTGAGCGCTGAAGTTGTCGGTCGCGGTTTCCAGCATCAGACCCTTCGCGCCAGTCTCCAGAGCGAAATCCCGCGCTGTATTCATCAGCAATCTGCCGACGCCCCGGCCACGGGCGGCCTGAGCGGTGAACAGATCACTGAGCAGCCAGGTACGGTGAGCGTCGATCGAGGAAAACGTCGGGTACAACTGCACAAAACCCAGCGCCTCGCCCCTCTCATCCAGCGCGAGAAAAAGCGCCGATTCGTTGTTGGCCATGCGCTCGGCAATGAACGCCCGCGATTGCTCAAGGTTCGACGGCTGCTGATAAAAGCCTCTGTACGCATCGAATAACCGCGCCACCGCATCCAGATGGGTCGCGTCGGCCCGCAGTGCCTTAATCGTCATATCCCTGCCTCGTTCCTTTAAATGATCGACCCAGCATAGCGCTGTCCGTCAAGTAAGCTGGCCTGATCGCTATATAGTTTTGTATATTGCGAAACCGAAATCGCCAGAACCTGTCCATGCCGTCCATCAATTCCGTGTATCCATGAGCGCCATCCGAGTACGCAACGAGCAACTGATCCTTGCCGCCGCCAGCGAAGAGTTCGCTGCCAACGGCTTCGACGCCACCCAGACCCGCGACATCGCGGCCCGTGCCGGGGTGCCCAAGGCCAACCTGTATTACTACTTCCAGACCAAGGAAAACCTTTACGGCAAAGTGTTGCTGGGGTTTGTCGAACCGCTGCTGGAAGCTTCCGCCGTGCTGCGCGAAAGCGACGATCCGCTGATCGGCCTGCGCGCCTACGTCGCCGCACGCATCCGTATCGCTCGCGAGCACCAGGCCATCGCCAAGGTATTCAGCGGCGAACTGCTGCTGGGCGGTCGCCAGTTACCCGACGAGTGCCGCGACCTGTTGCACGCCGAAGCCCGGCGTAACGTCGAATGCCTGCGTAGCTGGATCGACCGTGGCCTGCTGGCGCCGGTTGATCCTGAACATCTGATGCTGTTTATCTGGTCGGCCACCCGCACCTACACCAATATCGGCTGGCAAATGGGCCGCATCACTGGTCGTGAGGAACCGCAGGATGAGGATTATCAGACGGCGGCGGATACGATTACTCGGTTGGTGCTGGAGGGGGTGATGGCGCAGAGGGTTGGGGAGATTCGTGGGGTTTTGTTTGCGACTTGAGGGAGGTCGGGGCTGCTGTGCAGCCCAACGGGGATAAATCCCCTCGCCACCGGGTTTTGCAAGCTCAGGGCATGAGGTCCAGTGGCAAAGTCTGGTCGTCCGCTATTCGTTTGTGCCAGGCGAGCAATGCATTGGGTACTCGTTTTTTCCATTCCGGCACGTTGGTGTAGTAACGAGCGCGGGATTCGCGCTGATCATCGAAAACCAGCAACACCAGCCACAATTTGCCTTCCGGTGCGCGCATCAGAATCCCCGCGTTGCTATTGGCCAATCCGCGCAGCCAGAATTCATCGACTTGAGCATTCGGAATATCGCTGGAGGCATCGCCCGACGCCATTGATCCGCTGTTTTGCAGCAATGTCTGGTAATCATCCTTGAGCAGCGCATGTAGCAGTTCATCTTCCTGCTGAGTTCGTGCCACGCCAAGGCTGAGCAGATCGTAGTCGATTGACTGTGATTGTTCCGACGCAACATAACGTCCGCCGTAGTAGACCCCCATCCCACCACCGCAAGTTGGATCGGAGCCGTCTTGCGTAACGTCCAGCAAACCATTGAACGCACTGAACTTCAGCGTACAACCTGTTCCGCTGTAATGAGCTTCGGTGCCAACAATGGTGGCAATACCGTCCATATCGCCCGAGTTGGCGCCGGCCACCGCCGATATATCGAAAGATATATGGTCGGCGTCGATGCGCTTTGTTTGCAACGTGGCCCCGGAGGATACGCCCCAGGGAATAATCTGCCAGGTGGCATCCCAACTGAACGGCTTGACCATATATTCAAGCGCCTTGAGTCGCATCAAATACTCGCGACGCAGACACGGAACATCCTCGGCGCATTGATTGCGGTTTTTTAGCCATCCTCGCTGGTCGGCCTTCAACGCTTTCGGATCAGCGACTTTGGCCAAAGTCGGACGCCATAAAGCACCCAGCTTCTTATCAAGATCAGAAATATAAGAATCGCTACAGATGGTTTTTTCAGTCTTGCTGACAGCGCTGGCGCAATCGAAGCTGCTGGCGTGAACGACCGGGATAAATACCAGGGATGTCAGTAACAAGGCATAGCGCAGATTGAACGCGAGCATCGACAGATTCCATTCTTCAGACGGCGGCATTATGCATGCGCCCACCATTTTTGGGGCGCAACAAATCCCTGTGGGAGCGAGCTTGCTCGCGAAGACGTAGTGTCAGGTCACGTTGATGCCGGATGTGCCTAAGCCTTCGCGGGCAAGCCCGCTCCCACAGGGTTTACCGGGCTTTCAGAAATGATGTCGGCGGCGGGTTTGACGTCGATACGGGCCATGGCGCCGGTCAGGTGGGCCAGATCTTTGTTGTGTTCGGCGATGATGTCTTCGGCCGACATGTTGCCGTTGTCGAGGGTGGAATGGGCGTCGGCGACCAACACCACGTCGTAGCCCAGTTGATGGGCTTGGCGCACGGTGGCGTTGACGCAGTAGTCGGTTTGCAGACCACAGATCACCAGCGAATCGAAATCTTCCTTGGGCAGGAGTTTTTGCAGGTTGGTCTGGTAGAACGAATCCGGGGTGGTTTTACGTACGTGCAGATCTTTCTCCGAGGTTTCCAGGCCTTCGGCCAGCTGCCAGCCTTCGGTACCGTGCGTCAGCGGGCTATCCTTTTCTTCGTGCTGAATCAGCAACACCGGCACTCCGGCCTTGCGGGCACGGGCGCTGAGGTGGTTGATGGTGTTGATTACGCGGGGAATGTCGTAGCACTCGTATTCGCCCGAGCAGAGGGCGCGCTGTACGTCGATGATCAGCAGTGCGGTGGCCATGGCGTGTCTTCCTTGATCGGAACTTGAGACAAGGGCGGACGCGAGTCCGCCCCCTATTTATGCCTCTATTTACGCCCCTCAGTAGCCCAGTGACAACCCTGTGTTGCGCCGTGGATCGTTGGCGCCGTAGAAGCGGTTTTTGCCGACCGGTTTACCGCCCAGCGATGGCGCGCCGACCAGAATCGCGGCGATGTGGTTGGCATCTTGCGGCCCGGCAAACTTGTGACCCCAGCTCTCGAGGATTTTCCTGGTGTCGGGACTGGCGGCGTAGTCTTCGAGGTTGGTCTGCTCCGGCATCCACTGCTGGTGGAAACGCGGCGCATCGACCGCTTCCTGCAAGCCCATGCCGTAGTCGATGACGTTGAGCATAGTCAGCAACGTCGCGGTGATGATGCGACTGCCACCCGGCGTGCCGACCACCATTACCACTTTGCCGTCCTTGGTGACGATGGTCGGGCTCATTGACGACAACGGCGCCTTGCCGGGAGCGATGGCATTGGCTTCGCCCTGTACCAGACCGTACATGTTTGGCACGCCGACCTTGGAGGTGAAGTCGTCCATCTCGTCGTTGAGAATCACCCCGGTTTTGCTCGCCATCACACCCGCGCCGAACCAGTCGTTGAGGGTGTAAGTCACCGACACCGCATTGCCCCACTTGTCGACGATGGAATAGTGAGTGGTGTTGCTGCCTTCATGCGGCGCCACACCGGGTTTCAATTCAGCCGAGACACCGGCCTTCTGCGGCTGAATCGCATCGCGCAGCTTGGTCGCGTAGTTCTTGTCGAGCAGGTGCTCGATAGGGTTCTTCACGAAGTCCGGATCGCCGAGGTAGCTGTTGCGATCCACATAAGCGTGGCGCATCGCTTCGATCTGGTAGTGCATGCCCTGGGCCGAATGGAAGCCCAGATCCTTCATCGGATAACCTTCCAGAATGTTCATGATCTGGCAGATCACTACCCCGCCAGAGCTTGGCGGCGGTGCCGAGACGACGTGGTAACCACGGTAATCGCATTCCACCGGGGCCAGTTCGCGGGTCTTGTATTTGTCGAGGTCGGCCTGGGTGATGATGCCTTTGTTGGCCTGGCTCGACGTGACGATGGCGTCGGCTACCCAGCCTTTATAGAAACCGTCGGTGCCCTTCTCGGAAATCGTCCGCAGGGTCTTGCCGAGGTCTTTCTGCACCAGTTTTTGCCCGACCTGCATCGGCTCGCCGTTGTGCAGGAAGATCGAGCCAGAGTCGCGCATGTCCTTTTTGAACACATCGGTGGCGTAGTCGAGCAGATCGACGTCGCCCTGTTGCAGCTCAAACCCTTCTTCCGCCAGTTTGATCGCCGGGGCAATCATTTCCTTGCGCGGCTTGGTGCCGTACTTGGTCAGCGCCAGTTCCATGCCCGAGACAGTGCCGGGAATGCCAACCGCCAGATGGCCGCGAGTGCTCAGGTCCGGGACGACGTTGCCGTCCTTGTCGAGGTACATGTTGGCCGTCGCCGCCAATGGGGCTTTTTCGCGGAAGTCGAGGAACGTCTTGCGACCGTCGGCCAACTGAATGGTCATGAAACCGCCACCGCCGAGGTTGCCCGCTGCGGGATAAACCACCGCCAGCGCATACCCCACCGCGACCGCCGCATCCACCGCGTTGCCGCCACTTTTCAATACATCGACACCGACGTGCGTGGCCAGATGTTGCGCAGTAACCACCATGCCGTTTTCGGCGGCGACCGGCGCCACCGACGCGGCGTGGGCCATCAGACAGCTGAGTGCCAGGGAGGTCGCTATCAGCGATTTGGCTAAAGGTCCGTACTTCATGAGTCGATCTCTTTTTTTGTTTTTAGGGTCTGTGAACAACAGAGGGAGCGCTTCAAGAGCAACAAGCAGTATGGCTCCGTTTGCGTATTGCGCCTCCCCGATCAGGCAGTATGCTGGGCGCCATTGCTGTCCTGATCCGGAGTTCGCCTGCATGTCTTTCACCTTCATCACTCTGCCCTCGCCCGTCGGCGAGTTGAAGCTGGTCGCGAACGGTTCACGACTGGCGGCCATCCTCTGGGAAAACGACAAACTGGGGCGAGTGCGTCTCGGGCCGATGACTGAGGCGCCAGACAATCCGGTTCTGGTGAAAACGGCTCGGCAACTTGCAGAATATTTTTCCGGCAGCCGTGACTGTTTCGATGTTGAGCTGGATTTCGTCGGCACCGAGTTTCAGAAAAAGGTCTGGGCGGCGCTGTTGACCATTCCGTTTGGCGAGACGCGAACCTATAGCCAGATCGCCGAGCAGATCGGTAACCCGAGCGCGGTGCGGGCGGTGGGCGCAGCGAATGGGCGGAATCCGATTTCGATTATCGCGCCGTGTCATCGGGTGATTGGTGCGTCGGGGAAGTTGACTGGATTCGCCGGAGGGCTAGAGGCGAAGGAGCGGTTGTTGACGCTGGAGGGTGGCGACTGGGCTGGCGTGGGTAAAACCGGAGAGCTGTTTTAGATCAAAAGATCGCAGCCTTCGGCAGCCCTTGCATTGGACTGCATTCCAGGGTGAGAGCTGAAGGCTGCGATCTTTTAGATTTTAACCATCAAACAGGTTATTCATCGCCGCATATTGCAACAGCATGATGGTCTTGGCGTCGCAGACTTCGCCGCGATGGAACGCCGCCAAGGCCTCATCGAAAGACCACTCCAGCACTTCCAGTTCTTCGGTCTCTTCTTCCAGACCGCCGCCAGCGCCGACCTTTGACGCAGAGTCGTATTCGGCAATAAAGAAATGCAGCTTTTCGGTAACCGAGCCGGGGCTCATGTAGGCCTCGAAGACTTTCTTCACGTCATGCACGCGGTAGCCGGTTTCCTCTTCCGCCTCTTCGCGAATTCGTTGCTCCGGTGCAGCACCTTCCAGCAGCCCCGCCGCCACTTCGATCAACAGACCATCATGGCCGTTGACGAAGACCGGCAGACGAAATTGTCGAGTCAGCACCACGCTGCGTTTTTCGCGGTTGAACAACAGAATCGCCGCACCATTGCCCCGGTCGTAGACCTCGCGGCTCTGACGTTGCCATTCGCCGTTATTGCGCAGGTAGTCGAAGGTAATCTTCCTCAGCAGATACCAGTCGTGGGACAACACTTGGGTTTCGACGATGTTGACCCGCTCGGCGGTGTTGGGCATGACGTTCGATCCTTCTCATCAATGGACGTCCATGGTCGAATAATTGCGTCCATAAAAAAAGCCCGGCAGCGCTACCGGGCTTCTTTATTTTCAGCTAACGAGCAAAGTTCGATAGCGCATCAGCCGATTCCGTAGAGGCTGAACCCGCGCCGTGGATCAGCGGCCCATAACGCCGACTGAACTCCCAGTTATACGGCACACGATCCTTGCTGGTGCCGTTGTCCCAGTTTACCGACCAGGTCATCAGGCCCTTGATCGGCAGTCCTTTTATCGCCAGCCGCTTGAGCACATTGCCCACCACGGTTTTGTCGATCACGTAACCGGTGGCGGCCGCATCAACGTTGGCTGGCAAGCCGATGACAAACTTGTCGGCAGCAATCCTGGTGAATCCACGGGTGCCGGTTACCAGACTTTCGGTCAGGTAATAGAGGAAATCCTCTTTCAGCGCGTCGTTGTTCTGCGCGATCCACGCACCGGCGCCGTTGTTGGCCTCTGGCACCCAGACTCCGTCGCCACCCTGGTTGTAGAACTGCGGGGCGATGAAGTCGTAGTAGCCTTCGAGTGCCTGCAAGTAACCGACGTATTTGCCATTGGTGGTCAGGTACGGAAACTCCGGGGCCATGCTGATGATGAAGTGCTTGCCCTGGCCTGTGTAGTGATCCTTGACCAGTTTCAGCGCGGCCGGCAGTACGGTCTTGTTGGCAGCGAAATCAATCGCGCTCTGTTCAAGATCGATGTCCAGCCCATCGAAGCCGTATGTTTCCACCAGACGGATGATTTCATTGGCCAGCGGTTGCTCTTGACCGCTGCGCAAATCGATGTGCGCATCGGCGCCACCGAGGGAAATCAGCACCGCCCGTCCCTGACTGTTCAGCACGCCAACCTGACGCCGGAATTCAGCATCGGAGACGTTGAACGGTTTGAAGGTCGGAATTCCGCTGCCCTTCATGAAGGCGACGGCAACCACGTTGTATTCCGTGGGCACATTCTCCAGGGAGATATTGGCGAATTGACCCCGTTGGTACCCGTCACTCGGCCCTGCTGGCCAGTTGTGCCAGAAGCCCATGAGGATCTTCTTGCCAGCGAGACTCGGCATCAGCGAGGCAGCGTCGGCTGCCAGATTTTGCATCAAGGTAAAGTCGATTTTAGACATGTTCTAATCCTTCAGAACGTGTGGGTTGAGCGTTGCGAACTTATTTGAAGTCCACGTCGAAAGCCTGATAGAAGGCGTTGCCGGTGTTGGCGACGATCCACATCAGCACGATAACGTGATGACCTTTTTTGCCGGCAGGTAGTTTCACTTCGTGATTGACCTTGGCCTTCAATTCATTCGGATAGCTGTAGTACGGCACCTGAGTGTAGAAGTCCTCGGCGAAAGGCTTCGCCTCAAGTTGTGCACGGGTGATGCGTTGCTGCGGGTCCCAGCCATCCTTGGTGATCAGCCAGCGATAACCACGGGTGGTGTGCGGCGCGGTGTAGTTCCATTCGACTTTGAACGTCTGGCCTGGCTCGACATTGAGCAGCGGCCAAGTGAACGGACGGCCCAGTTTCTGGCTCATCTCGGCTGCCGTGAAGTTCACGCAATCACGGGCGTCGGTCTTGCCGCCGCTGAGGATGAAACCATCGGCAGGTGGCGTGACGCTGTCACTGTCAGAGCCGTACGGGGCAGGAAAAGGGCCGGCAGTCAGTGCCGGAAAATTCTTGCCGCCTTCCATTTCGTTGACCTGCCAGGCACCGAGCAATCCTTGCTCGATAGCCACCGCACCGCGGCTGGATGGGGATGTGACACGACCGTGTCGCAGTTGGGTTTGAGCTTCTGGTTGATTCATGTTTTTCACTCCGTTGATTTAAGAACTCTCCTTCCCGAGGAGAGGCCTTCAAGCTAACGGAGGTGATTTTTTTGTCCATCGGCGGATTTTCGCAGGGCTCTCCGATTGCACCAGCAAAACGCCGAATATACTGGATATAAACACAGTATATTGCGCCGATTCCTACCCCACCTATGGCAAAAGGAGTACAGCCCAAAGGTACGAAAACTCGCATTCGCCGCTCACGACAACTGCGCTTTGAACTCTTTTTCGTATTGTCCGGCGAGCTGTTCTTTCTGCTTTTCGTTGAGCAACTTGCCAGCCATCTGGAAAAACTTCTGCTCTTCTTCTTCGAGGTGGTGATGCACCTTGTCCGAGAGTTTCTTCGCGGTGACCAGCCATGCCGGACTGGACATCTCGGTTTCATCCAGCTCTTCCATCATCTCGTCCATCTCATGGTGCTCGGAGATAGCGTGGCGGCTGAGATCGACGCCGTTGTCGAGTTCCATCAACGGGATGTAGAAATGGCGTTCTTCAGCGGTTTCATGGGCCTGTAACTCGGCCTTGAGCTGCTTGTAGGCCTCGACCCTTTCAGGGGTATCGCCGCTGGTTTCGATCAGGGTTTTGGCATAGCTGCGCTGGCGGTCATGGCTTTCGCGCAGGGCTTCGAAAATGTTCATGGAGAGTCCTCGACGGCGAGCGTTTGAAATGACGCTGTAAAGGCTAGACCCCTGCGTACAAGCGGCGGTTCCACCTCATCTAGACAGGATTGGTAGAAATCCCCGAGGCGCGATAGGCTGCGGGCTCACCGCCATAAGGATGTCGCCATGACTTTGCGTATCGAGCTGTCGCAAAACCCCACGGAAGAACAACGCCAAGCCATTCTCGCGCCCCTGCGCGCCCATAACGCGGCCAAGGCTGGCGCGACAACGCCTGAGCCGGTTGCGCTGCTGGTGCGTGATGAGCACGACGCGATCCTCGGCGGGCTGTATGGCCGGGTGTTTTATCAGTGGTTGTTTATTGAGTTGCTGTCCGTTCCGGAAGCGGGACGGGGCCATGGCGTTGGCTCGAAACTGATGCACATGGCCGAAGAGTTCGCCAGGAACAAGGGCTGCGTAGGCATCTGGCTCGACACCTTCGATTTTCAGGCGCCGGAGTTTTACAAGAAGCTTGGGTACAGCGAGTTCGGGGAGATTGTCGATTATCCGCCGGGGCACAAGCGGCACTTTTTCCAGAAGCGCTTGATGGATTGACGCCACCGGCCTCATCGCGGGCAAGCCCGCTCCCACAGTGATCCAGGTTGAACACCGATCGTGTTCCAACACAAAAAAATGTGGGAGCGGGCTTGCCCGCGATGGGGCCCGCAGCAATCAACACATCAAACAGTTGAAACTCAACTGCTTTGCTTTACAAACAAGTCGCCAACGCCGCCAACCGGCGCTTGGCGAAGAAGTCGTCCTTCTGCGCGTAATAGCTCAAAACCGTACCCGAGGCACCGGCGTCCACATCGACAAACGATTCCGCCGAACGCGTGTAAACCGTCGAACCACCCTTCTTGCCCGGCTGCAGATATGCACCCGCATCAACCCCGAACACCGCCTCGTCCTGCCAGGCGAATTGCACGCACTGCGCCACGACGTTCTCGGGCTTGTCCGAGGTCAGGGTTTTATAGGGGGTTTTGGTGCGAGCATCGTTCATTACCGAACCCGCGCAACCGGCCAGCACAGTCGCTGCCAGCGCTACCATCAGAATTCGCATTGCATTCGCTCGTTCAGAAAAAAGCGGACTGTATCACCGCAGCCAGAAGAATCGTTCTGCTTTACTGGATTTATAGCGCGACAGGCACGGGGCGCTTTGGCACCCTAAGGTCATCAGCCTCACAAGGAGCACATATGGCGGCCACCGACCACCGACACGAACACGCCCTGCAACTGTTTCTCGACGCACGCCCCGAACTGCGCGAAACCCTCGACCATCTCAACCCGCTGCTGGCCCAGGCCAAAGGTGAAACCCAGGCGCAATACCGTCAGGAACGCCTGGACGAAGCCTTCGAAGCCGAGGCTGAAAATCAGAAACTGTTTGCCTGGGAGTTGACGTTGAAGCTCACCGTCGCAACGCCCGAGGAGTATCAGGCGCAGCGTCTGGAGGTGCACCGCGAAGTCGCGGAAATGGCCGGCATGGACTGGCTGGAATATTGCGATCTGTATGGCATAGAACCGTAACCGCTCACCCAGGAGAACTTCGCCGATGTTGCCTTCCGCTTCGAGCCATCGCGCCAGCCCCGGCCACCTGCACACGCAGAAGTGGCGCGGTCGGATCGGGCTCGCGCTGGTTGCCAGCCTGTCGGTACTGGCGGGAATGACCGACGCCATTGGTTTCATGGCCAGCGGCGATTTCGTCTCGTTCATGAGTGGTAACACCACTCGACTGGCGGTAGCGATCAGCGATGGCAATCTCGGGCTGATCTTGCGGCTGGTGATCCTGATTTTCACCTTTATCGTCGGCAACGCTTTGGGCATCGTCATTGGGCGGCTCGGCGGACGGCGGGCGCTGCCGTTGATGTTATGCATTGCCACCCTGCTCTGCGCGGCGGCGGCCTGGCCGTATGAAGCGCAACTGCCGGCGCTGCTGGCGGCGATCATCGCCATGGGCATGCTCAATGCCGCGGTGGAGGAAGTGAACGGTCTGCCGGTCGGGCTGACATACGTGACGGGCGCGTTATCACGGTTTGGCCGGGGGTTGGGCCGATGGCTGCTGGGCGAACGGCGCAATGGCTGGCGGGTGCAACTGGTGCCTTGGAGCGGGATGTTCATCGGCGCCATTATTGGTGCGGTGCTGGAACATCATCTGGGACTCAGGGCGCTGTTCGTCAGCGGGTTACTGGCGGGCGTGGTGGCGCTGTTGTCCCTGAGCATCCCCCGGCGCTGGCAACTCGGCTATATGCCGCGCTGAGGTTTCCTGTGACATCCCCCCTGCCGCCATCGCTAGCAGGCTAGCTGCCACTGGGAAGTTGTGATCGGCAGCGGTCAATGTGGGAGCCAGCCTGCTGGCGATGAGGCCGTGTGGGCAACATCGACTTCGCCGCCTCGCCGATAAAGCTTTATCATGGCCGCAGTTTTGCTGATCGAGTCCGTCATGAAGTTCGCCATTGCCGTGTTTTCCGCCGCCCATGCGCCCTCCTCGCGCCGTGCCCTGCTGTTTGCGCAGGCAGCGCTGGCCGGGGGGCATGAAATTGTCCGGCTGTTTTTCTATCAGGACGGCGTTTATAACGCCTCCGATGCCGTGGTCACGCCGCAGGATGAGCTGGACCTGCCCAAGCAATGGCGCACCTTCGTCACCGAACAGCAACTGGACGGCGTGGTGTGCATCGCCGCTGCCCTGCGCCGTGGCGTACTCAATGACGAAGAAGCCAAGCGCTATCAGCGCGACGCGGTTGCCGTCAGCACACCTTGGGAGTTGTCCGGTCTGGGGCAATTGCATGATGCGGTGCAAGACGCCGACCGTCTGATCTGTTTTGGAGGCGCATGACATGGCCAAATCCTTGTTGATCATCAGCCGCCAGTCGCCATGGTCCGGCCCCGGCGCCCGTGAAGCGCTGGACATCGTGCTGGCCGGTGGCGCCTTCGATCTGCCGATTGGCTTGCTGTTTCTCGACGATGGCGTGCTGCAATTGGCTGCCGGGCAAAACGCCAAGGCTGTGCAACAGAAAGACCTCAGCGCCAATCTGCAAGCGCTGCCGATGTTTGGCGTTGAAGAGTTGTTCTATTGCGCCGACAGCGTCGGCATCCGAGGCCTGAATAATGTTTCGCTGGACGAAGCGCAGGCGCTCGACGCCGAAGAAATCACCGCCCTTATTGACCGTTACGACCAGGTGATGACCCTCTGATGTCGACTTTGCATGTGTTGTCTCATTCCCCGTTCGGCGATGCTCGCCTGAGCAGTTGCCTGCGCTTGATCGGCGCGGCCGACGCCTTGCTGTTATCCGGCGATGCCGTCTACGCCTTGCAACCGGGCACTGCGCCGTTCGACACGCTGAACCAGCGCCGAGTGAAACTGTTCGCCCTCGCCGAAGACGCGCAGGCCCGCGCCATCGACGTTCCGGACTGGGCCGAAGCCATCGATTACCCGGCCTTCGTCGAACTGTCGATCCATCACGACAAGGTCAACAGCTGGCTATGAATTCCATGACCGTCGGCGAGCGCGCCATCGAACTGGACAAGGACGGCTTTCTGGTTGACCTGAGCGACTGGTCGCACGACGTCGCCAGCGCCCTCGCCGCCGCCGAAGAAATCGAGTTGAGCCCCGAACACTGGGAAATCCTCGAACTGCTGCGCAGCTTCTACGCTGAATTTCAGCTGTCCCCGGCTACGCGCCCGTTGATCAAATACACCGCGCTGAAACTCGGCGCGGACAAAGGCAACAGCCTGCACCTGAACCGACTGTTCAAAGGCACCCCTGCCAAACTCGCCGCGAAACTGGCGGGCCTGCCCAAACCGACGAATTGCTTATGACCGACTATCCAGCGCTGACCCTCGAGACGCCTGCCGAACATCCATTCGCCCAATTCGTGCGAATCCTCGGCAAAGGCAAGCGCGGCGCCCGCGATCTGACTCGCGAAGAGGCCCGCGAGGCGATGGGCATGGTGCTCGACGATAAAGTCGAAGAGACCCAACTCGGCGCATTCCTGATGTTGCTGCGACACAAGGAAGAAAGCGCCGAGGAAATGGCCGGTTTCACTGAGGCATTGCGCGACCGTTTGCAGGCGCCGCCATTGAATGTCGATCTGGACTGGCCAACTTACGCCGGCAAAAAGCGCCATCTGCCGTGGTATCTGCTGGCGGCCAAATGCCTGGCGCGGAACGGCGTGCGCATCTTCATGCACGGCGGTGGCGCCCACACTGCCGGACGTCTTTACAGCGAGCAATTGCTTGGCGAACTGAACATCCCGTTGTGCCGCAACTGGCAACAGGTCGGTAGCGCACTGGACAACGGTGGTCTGGCGTTCATGCCGTTGATGGACTGGGCGCCTCAACTGCAAAAAATGATCGACCTGCGCAACACCCTCGGCCTGCGCTCGCCGATTCACTCGCTGGCGCGGATTCTCAATCCGCTGGGCGCTCGTTGCGGACTGCAAAGTATTTTCCACCCGGGTTATCAGGCAGTGCATCGCGATGCCAGCGGCTTGCTCGGCGACACGGCGATTGTGGTCAAGGGCGACGGCGGCGAAATCGAGATCAATCCGGATGCCGACAGCCATTTGTACGGCACCACGGGTGGCGAAAGCTGGGACGAGGAATGGCCGCAACTGTCGGCGCAACGCCACGTAAAACCGGCCTCGCTGGACGTTGAACACCTCAAAGCCGTGTGGCGTGGCGACGTGGTCGATAGCTACCCGCAAATGGCGCTGATTTCGACTATGGCGTTGGCATTGCGTGGCCTCGGACAAGATCGGGTTCAAGCCTTCACCACTGCCGAAAACTACTGGGCGGCGCGGAACAAATCGATTTAGCCGATCATTCACGCCCGATCTTTGCGCTTTTTGTTCGAACTCAGCGGAATAGACTCGACTCCAACGTTTATCGGTTTCTGGAGTCTTGATCATGGGTTTACTAGTCGACGGCCGCTGGCAGGACAAGTGGTACGAAAGCAGCAAGGACGGTGCGTTCGAGCGCGAACAGGCCAAACGGCGCAACTGGGTCACCGCTGACGGCCAACCCGGGCCGAGCGGTGAAGGTGGTTTTGCCGCCGAACCCGGGCGTTATCACCTCTACGTTTCCCTCGCCTGTCCATGGGCGCACCGCACGCTGATCTTGCGCAAACTCAAGGGGCTGGAAAGCCTGATTGATGTTTCCGTGGTCAGTTGGCTGATGCAGGAGAACGGCTGGACGTTCGACAAGACCTTCGGCTCGACCGGCGACAAACTCGACCACTTCGAATTCATGCACCAGCGCTACACCGCCGATACTGCCGACTACACCGGCCGCGTCACCGTGCCGGTGCTCTGGGACAAACAGCAGAATCGCATCGTCAGCAATGAATCGGCGGAGATCATCCGCATGTTCAACAGCGCCTTCGATGAACTGACCGGCAATGATCTGGACTTCTATCCGGCGCCGCTGCGCGGTGAGATCGATGCGCTGAACGAGCGGATCTATCCGGCAGTGAACAACGGCGTGTACCGCGCAGGCTTTGCCACGTCGCAACAGGCTTACGAAGAAGCGTTCGATGAGGTGTTTGCCGAACTGGATCACCTTGAACGGGTGCTGGGCGCCAATCGTTATCTGACCGGGGAATACCTGACGGAAGCGGACATTCGGCTGTTCACCACGATGATTCGCTTCGACGCGGTGTATCACGGGCACTTCAAGTGCAACCTGCGACGGATTGCCGATTACCCGAACCTGTCGAACTGGTTACGCGAGTTGTATCAGTGGCAGGGGATTGGCGAGACGGTGGATTTCCAGCACATCAAGCATCACTACTACGGCAGCCACAAGACCATCAATCCGACGGGGATTGTGCCCAAGGGGCCGGAGCAGGATTTCACCGTGGCGCATGATCGTGCGCGGTTGAGCGGGAAAGGGGTTTGGCGTCGGGGCTGAGGTATGTAGCGGTTTTGAGGACCCCATCGCTGGCAAGCCAGCTCCCACAGGAATTTGCGTGATGCTGAAGATTGCAGCATCAACACAGAACCTGTGGGAGCTGGCTTGCCAGCGATTGGGGGCGACGCAGTACTTCTAGACCTGCGCCTGAGCCCCTTCGAACCACGCCAGTTTCTCGCGCAGTTGCACCACTTCACCGACGATCACCAGTGTCGGCGCATGCACTTCATGCTCCGCGACCATTTTTGGCAAGTCTGCCAGCGTGCCAGTAAAGACTCGCTGATTGACCGTGGTGCCCTGCTGGATCAACGCCGCCGGGGTATCGGCGCCGCGACCGTGTTTGATCAACTGCTCGCAGATGATCGGCAGGCCCACCAGGCCCATGTAGAACACCAGCGTCTGCGCCGGGGCGACGAGGTCGGCCCATGGCAGATCGGTGGAACCGTCCTTCAAATGCCCGGTGACAAAACGCACCGACTGCGCGTGATCGCGATGGGTCAGCGGAATCCCGGCATACGCCGCGCAACCACTGGCCGCCGTGATACCCGGCACCACCTGGAACGGAATCCCGTGCGCTGCCAGCTCTTCGATCTCTTCGCCGCCACGGCCGAAGATGAACGGATCACCGCCCTTCAAGCGCACCACGCGTTTACCGGCCTTGGCCAGATCGACCAATTGCTGGTTGATCTGATCCTGCGGCACCGCATGATCTGCCCGACGCTTGCCGACATAAACGCGCTCGGCATCACGACGGCACAATTCGAGAATTGCCGGCGCGACCAGACGGTCGTAGAGCACCACGTCAGCCTGTTGCATCAGACGCAAGGCTTTGAAGGTCAGCAGATCAGGATCACCCGGCCCAGCACCGACAAGATAAACCTCGCCGGTGATCACGGTCGCTTCGCCGTCGATTTTCGCCTGCAACAGGCGTTCAGCCTCGGCGCCCTGCCCGGCCAGTTGCCGGTCAGCAATCGGGCCCTGGAAAACGTCTTCCCAGAACCCGCGACGCTGCTGCACATCCGGGAACAAGCCTTTGACCTGATCGCGGAAACGCGCAGCCAGACCGGCCAGTTGACCGTAAGTGGACGGAATCCAGGTTTCGATCTTGGCGCGGATCAGCCGTGCCAGCACCGGCGCATCGCCGCCGCTGGACACCGCAATGATCAGCGGCGAACGATCGACAATCGCCGGGAAGATCACGCTGCACAGCGCAGGCGCATCGACCACGTTGACCGGCACGCAACGTCGATGGGCATCGCTGGAGACTTGCGCGTTCAACTGCTCGTCGTCAGTCGCGGCAATGATCAGCCCGCAACCGTCCAGATCCGTTTCGGCGTACCCGCGCAGCAGGCACTCGCCACCGCTGGCATCGACCAGTTCGCGCAGTTGCGGTTCGATCTCGGGTGCGACTACCCGCAGCAGCGCACCGGCATCGGCCAGCAGGCGGGATTTGCGCAAGGCAATTTCCCCCCCACCGACGACCAACACACGACTGCCGCGCAGGTTGTGAAACAGCGGCAGATACTTCATTTAGCCGATGACCTCAAGGCCACCCATGTACGGCTTCAGCACGTCCGGCACGCGGATCGAGCCGTCGGCCTGCTGGTAGTTTTCCAGCACGGCAACGAGGGTACGACCGACCGCCAGGCCAGAGCCATTCAAGGTATGCACCAGTTCAGGCTTGCCGGTTTCCGGATTGCGGAAACGCGCTTGCATACGGCGGGACTGGAAGTCGCCACAGTTGGAGCACGACGAGATTTCGCGGTACTTGTCCTGGCTCGGAATCCACACTTCGAGGTCGTAAGTCTTGACCGCGCTGAAGCCCATATCGCCAGTGCACAGCGCCAGGGTGCGGTAAGGCAGACCAAGCAGTTGCAGGACTTTTTCAGCGTTGGCGGTCAGGCCTTCCAGCGCTTCCATCGAGGTCGACGGCTCAACGATCTGGACCATTTCAACCTTGTCGAACTGGTGCTGACGGATCATGCCGCGAGTGTCACGACCCGATGCACCGGCTTCGCTGCGGAAGCAAGGAGTGTGAGCAACGAACTTGATCGGCAGCAATTTCGAATCGACGATTTCACCGGCAACAATGTTGGTCAGCGACACTTCAGCCGTCGGGATCAGGTACAGATCGGCTTCGCCTTCACGAGCGATCTTGAACAGGTCTTCTTCGAACTTCGGCAACTGACCGGTGCCTTGCAGCGCCGGGGCCTGAACCAGATAAGGCGTGTAAGCCTCTTCGTAGCCGTGCTCGTTGACGTGCAGGTTGATCATGAACTGCGCCAGCGCGCGGTGCAGACGGGCAATCGGGCCACGCAACAGGGCGAAACGTGCGCCGGACAGCTTGGCGGCGGTTTCAAAGTCCAGCCAGCCGAACTTCTCGCCCAGGGCCACGTGGTCTTTCACTTCGAAATCGAAAGCAGTCGGCGTACCCCAGCGGCGCACTTCGACGTTGTCGTCTTCGTCTTTACCGACCGGTACCGACTCGTGCGGCAGGTTCGGGATGCCGAGCAGGATCGAATCCAGATCGGTCTGGATCGCGTCCAGTTCGACTTTACCGGCACTCAACTCGCCCGCCATGCGCTCGACGTCGGCCATCAGCGGCGCGATGTCTTCGCCGCGCTGCTTGGCCTGACCGATGGATTTGGAACGCGCATTACGTTCAGCCTGCAGTGCTTCGGTGCGGGTCTGGACGGTCTTGCGCTGTTCTTCCAGCGCTTCGATGCGCGCAACATCCAGGGCATAGCCACGGGAAGCCAGGCGGGGGGGGGGGGGGGGGGGGGGGGGGGGGGGGGGGGGGGGGGGGGGGGGGGGGGGGGGGGGGGGGGCGGGGGGCCCCCCCCCGGGGGGGGGGCGGGGGGCGGGGCGGGGAGGACGCCGGCGAGAAAAAACACCCCCCAGACAAACAAAATGAGGAGGAAGCAA
>NZ_JBIUXX010000010.1:0-6995 GCF_044744235.1 Pseudomonas sp. NPDC087346 | reverse complement strand
AGCCCGCCGAATACGCTGATCGCCGCATAGCCCAGGGCCAGCGGCACTTGCCCGCTTTCCAGCAAGCGCACCGTATCCAGTGAAAAGGATGAAAAAGTCGTCAGCCCCCCGAGGAAGCCAACCATCAATCCGGCACGCACCTCAAGTGGCACCTCCGGGCGTATCAAAAACAGGCCGTACAACACGCCAATCAACAGACAGCCCACGATATTAACGGCCAGCGTCGCGGTATAGAAGTGCCGCGGCCAATTGGCGTTGACCCAATTGGCCGTGCCGAAGCGCAACAGTGTGCCGGCAACCCCGCCTGCGGAGACTGCAAGTATCAATGGAAGCACTATTTTCTCCGCTGCCGAGGGCTCAAACGATCGAGTTGAGCGAGGTGATTGAGCTTCTCGCCGATCTTCAACTCCAGGCCTCGCGGCACCGGTTGATAGAACGGGATCGGGTCGAGTTCTTCCGGGAAATAGTCTTCGCCAGCGGCATAAGCGTCCGGTTCGTCGTGGGCGTAACGGTATTCGTCGCCGTAACCCAACTGCTTCATCAGTTTGGTTGGCGCATTGCGCAGGTGCAGCGGCACTTCCAGCGAGCCATGTTCGGCTGCGGCGCGCAAAGCGGTTTTGAAGCCCATGTACACCGCGTTGCTTTTCGGCGCGCAAGCCAGATAAGTGATGGCCTGGGCCACCGCCAACTCACCTTCCGGGCTGCCGAGGCGTTCCTGCACTTCCCACGCTGCCAGGCACAGGCTGAGCGCGCGAGGGTCGGCGTTGCCGATGTCTTCGCTGGCCATGCGCACCACGCGCCGGGCCAGGTACAGCGGATCACAGCCACCGTCGATCATGCGTGCGAACCAATAGAGCGCGCCATCGGGATTGGAGCCGCGCACCGATTTGTGCAGCGCCGAGATCTGGTCGTAGAACGCTTCGCCGCCCTTGTCGAAACGCCGACGGGTGTCACCGAGCAGGCTTTGCAGCAGGTCGGTGCCGATTTCGCTGTTGTCTTCGGCCAGATCCGAGGCGTTTTCCAGCAGATTGAGCAAGCGCCGACCATCGCCGTCAGCAGCGGACAGCAGCATCTGGAAACCTTCATCGCTGAGGGTCAGATTGCGTTTGCCCAGCCCGCGCTCTTCGGTGAGTGCGCGATGCACCAGTTTGCGCAGCGCCGCGTCGTCGAGGCTTCTCAGCACGTAGACGCGGGCCCGCGACAACAAGGCGTTGTTCAGTTCAAACGAAGGGTTTTCGGTGGTTGCGCCGATAAAGATCAGCGTGCCGTCTTCAACGTACGGCAGGAATGCATCCTGCTGCGACTTGTTGAAGCGGTGTACTTCATCGACGAACAGAATGGTGCGCTTGCCGTACTGGCCGGCTTGTTGTTTAGCGATTTCAACGGCCTGACGGATCTCTTTGACCCCGGCGAGTACCGCCGAAACGGTTTCGAAGTGCGCATCCGAGACTTCCGCCAGCAACCGCGCCAGTGTGGTTTTGCCGACGCCCGGCGGGCCCCAGAAGATCATCGAATGCAGCGCGCCCTGCTCCAGCGCTTCACGCAGAGGTTTGCCGCGAGCGAGCAGATGCTCCTGACCGACGTACTCGTCCAGATTGGCTGCGCGCAAACGCGCGGCCAGTGGCTGGGCAATCGGTGCACTGCGAAACAGATCCATCACGTACCGTTGAAACCTCTGATTTTCTGAACCCGGGTAGAACCCTTGTGGCGAGGGGATTTATCCCCGTTCGACTGCGAAGCAGTCGCCGCTTACGGGGCCGCTTCGCAGCCCAACGGGATAAATCCCCTCGCCACAAAAGCTCCCCCGACCAAAGGGCGATGCAATTTATTCCTGGATCACGTCCGCACCCTTGGGGATGTCGAACTTGAACTTCGATGCCGGGACGGCTTCGTTGGCCTTCACCCCGGTGAACAGGATGTTGGTGCGCTGGCCGACGCTGTCGATCAGTTGCATGTCATTGACCAGACCGTTGCGGAACGACAGGCGCAGACTGTCGAACAGAGTGTCTTTGGTCTTTGGCTTGAGCGTGAAGTCGATCACGCCGCCCGCCTCTTTTGCCGAGATATCGAAGCTCTGGTTGATCTTCGATACGTCGCCGGACAACAGCAGAGCCGGGGTTTGAGTCAGACGCACATCAAGATTCTTGATGGTAGCTTGCTCCAGATCCGGGTCCCACAGCGTGACTTTCTTGCCGTCGGAGACCATGGTCTGCTCGTTCGGCGCCTCGGTGTGCCAGTAGAACAGGCCCGGACGCTGCAACGCCATTTCACCACGGGTTTCCTGCAACTGGGTGCCGCTGCCGTCGAGGGTCAGCTGCGAAAAGTTCGCGGTCAGGGTCTTGGACGTTTCAAGCAATTGGGTCAGACGAGCCACGTCCTTGTCATCGGCGTGAGCGTTAAAAGTGGTCAGTGCCAGAACCGGCAACAGCATGCGGATAAGACGCATGGGAGTCCTCTTGAATATCCATGGGGAGAACGGACGGCGCGTCATTGCACCGTCCGGAGCATTCGTGTCAGTCGCGTACCGGGCCCGGGGCCAGAACTTCACGCGAACCGTTGGTGTTCATTGATGTGACGACCCCGGCCATTTCCATGGACTCGATCATCCGTGCCGCGCGGTTGTAACCGATCTTCAGTTTGCGCTGCACAGCGGAAATCGATGCACGACGGCTTTCGAGCACGAACTGCACGGCTTCGTCATACAGCGCGTCAGTCTCGGCGTCATCGCCGTCGCCGCCACTGCTGCCTTCAAAACCGCTGCCCGCCTCTTCGACACCGTTGAGGATGTCGTCGTTGTATTCCGGCGCGCCGCGCAGTTTCCATGCCTCGACCACGCGGTGGACTTCTTCGTCGGAGACAAATGCGCCGTGAACCCGGATCGGCAGGCTGGTGCCCGGTGGCATGTAGAGCATGTCACCGTGGCCAAGCAGTTGTTCGGCGCCGCCCTGATCGATGATGGTCCGGGAGTCGATCTTGCTCGATACCTGGAACGCCATACGCGTCGGAATGTTGGCCTTGATCAGGCCGGTGATCACGTCCACCGATGGCCGCTGGGTGGCGAGGATCAAGTGAATACCCGCCGCACGCGCCTTCTGCGCGATACGGGCGATCAGTTCTTCAACCTTCTTGCCGACGATCATCATCATGTCGGCGAATTCGTCCACCACCACAACGATGGTCGGCAGCTTGGTCAGCAGCGGCGCTTCGTCGTGAATGCTTTCGCGCTTGTACAGCGGATCGCTCAGCGGCTCGCCGGCATCCTGGGCTTCCTTGACCTTGGCGTTGAAGCCGGACAGGTTACGCACGCCCATCTTCGCCATCAGTTTGTAGCGGCGCTCCATCTCGGCGACGCTCCAGCGCAGGGCGTTGGCGGCGTCCTTCATGTCGGTAACCACCGGGCACAGCAGGTGCGGAATGCCCTCGTAAATCGACAGTTCGAGCATCTTCGGGTCGATCATGATCAGCTTGGCGTCTTCCGGGCCGGACTTGAACAGGATCGACAGGATCATCGCGTTCACACCGACCGACTTACCGGAACCGGTGGTACCCGCCACCAACAGGTGCGGCATCTTCGCCAGGTCGGTGATGACCGGTTTGCCACCGATGTCGTGGCCCAGTGCCAAGGTAACCGGCGACTTGAAGTTGTCGTACTCGGGCGTCGACAGCACTTCAGAGAAGCGCACGATCTGCCGGTCTTCGTTGGGAATCTCGATACCAACCGTGGTCTTGCCCGGAATCACTTCAACCACACGCACGCTGGTCACGGCCAGCGAACGCGCCAAATCCTTCGCGAGGTTGGAGATACGACTGACTTTGACGCCAGCGGCTGGCTGAATTTCGTAACGGGTAATCACCGGCCCCGGATGGATCGAATCCACCGTGACCTCGACGCCGAACTCCTTGAGCTTGATCTCCAGCAAGTGGCCGACCGCAGCCAGGGATTCCGGCGAGTAATTGAGTTGTTTCTTTTCCGCAGGATCGAGAATCGAGATCGGCGGCAAGGTGCCTTCCACCGCGCTGTCGACGAACAACGGCGCTTGTTTCTCTTTCTGCACGCGTTTGCTTGGCTCGGGCGCCCTGATAGGGGCCGGGGCAATCACTGGCGGCACCTGCTTCTCGCGGTCCGACATGTGCTTGCTCAGGGCCTGTTCGCGCTCGATCAGACGCTCCTTGACCTTGGCCTGCTCACGTTTGTCGGTGACCGTCGGCGCAACCACGTCATGCACGCGGTCGTCGACTTCACGCAGTTGCGCGACCAGTTGCTTGCGCTCGGTACGCGCCGACCACCAGCGGTTGAGTGCGCCCTGGAACAATTCGAACAGATCAAGGGTGATCTTGCCGGTGACGTCCATCACCTTGAACCACGAAAGGTCGGTGAACACTGTCAGGCCGAACAGGAACAGCGCGATGAACAGCAACGTGCTGCCCTGAATATTCAGCGCATTGCGTGCCAGATCGCCAAGGCTTTCGCCCAGTGCACCGCCAGCACCGGCCGGCAGACCGGTGGCCGCGTGGAAATGGATATGCGCCAGCGCAGCGCCGGACAGCACCAGAAACACCAGCCCGATCAGGCGCCAGGAGAACAGCCAGCCGCTCCACTGCCACGGCTCGTGGCGTTGACGGAAGATCTGGTACGCCTTGATCGCCAACAGCAACGGGAAGATGTACGCAAAGTAACCGAGCACCATGAACAGGATATCGGCGCTGTAGGAGCCCGCCGGACCGCCGAAATTCTGCACGTCGTCGATCTTGCTGTTGTGGCTCCAGCCCGGATCGTCCTTGCCATAGGTCAGCAAGGCCATCATCAGGAACAGGCACAGGGCGCCAATGGCGATCAATGCACCTTCCTTGAGCCGGTAGTGCAACTGTTGGCGCCAGAGCGGAACGACTGTTTTTGGTGCTGCGGTGGATTTCTTCAAAACGCTTCTTTTCCTGCGCCGGGGGCGCGTCCATCTATTGAATGACGATAAAAAACTGCCCAATCCAGGCAGGTAAAAAAGTTGAACGACACAACTGAGACTACTTTTAACACTGCGCCCCGGTTTTTATAAACACGGTGCACGGCGAATATTCTGCTACAGCCCGGCATTGTACGGGTTTGCGTATCTGACGCCATGCTTCACAGCATAGTCAACCGGGCAAAAGCTGCGGCTCAATTTGAGCATGCATTATGTTTTGTTACAAAGGCTTATGAGGGCTATTTGATGAACATCGCCATGAACGCGGCAAAAGCGCTGAGTGGAGCAGACACACGCCTGAACATGAAGCCCGCTTACGACCGCGCGAATGACCCCAAGTTGCAACGACGCCACCGCCACACAGGACATCGGCGCCGTTTAACGGCACACTTGGCGCAGGGCTTCGCGGCCCACTACCCTCCCCTCTCGCAAGCCCGGACGCCATGCTGACTTGGTTACAACGTAATTCCCTGACTTTCCCGCCTTTGGAAAAGGCCATGCGCGAGCCCAATGGATTGCTGGCTGCCGGCGGCGACTTGTCGGCCGATCGCTTGATTCAGGCTTATCGTCACGGCTGCTTCCCATGGTTTTCCGAAGGTCAGCCAATTCTCTGGTGGTCGCCCGATCCGCGCACGGTGTTGTTTCCCGACGAACTGCACGTCTCGCGCAGCCTCGGCAAGTTACTGCGCAAGGAACGCTATCAGGTGACCTTCGATCAGGATTTTGAAGCCGTCATTCGCGCCTGCGCCGCGCCACGGGATTACGCTGACGGAACGTGGATCACCGAAGCCATGCAGAACGCCTATCTCGAACTGCACCGACGCGGCTTCGCGCACTCCGTCGAGGTTTGGGATCAAGGCGAACTGGTCGGCGGCCTGTACGGGTTGGCGATGGGGCAACTGTTTTTCGGTGAATCGATGTTCAGCCGCGCCGACAACGCCTCGAAGTACGGCTTCGCCACGCTGGTACAACATCTGAAAGACTCCGGTTTTGTGCTGATCGACTGCCAGATGCCGACCGATCATCTGCACAGTCTCGGCGCCCGAGCCATCTCCCGCGACGATTTCGCAGGCTATCTGGCCCGGCACCTGGATCAACCCGGTCGCGCCACCTGGGTTTGCTGAGCGACTTTTGCGCGCGTGGCTTACACTTAATTCACCAGCTTATCCCGAGGGTTGATCATGACCGAGTTGGCGCGCTTGAAGTTCTATGCCACTCAGCCACATTCCTGCAGTTATCTGCCCGAGGAGCAGGCCACGACCCTGTTTCTCGACCCGAGCCAGCCCATGGATGTGCATGTCTACGCAGACCTGTCGGAAATGGGCTTTCGTCGCAGCGGCGATCATCTGTATCGACCTCATTGCCAGAATTGCAATGCGTGCGTGCCTGCGCGCATTCCGGTGGCGCAGTTCCTGCCCAACCGTCAGCAGAAACGCATTTTCAAACGCAATGCCGATTTGCAGGTGCGCCCGACCAAACCGGCGTTCAGTGAAGAATATTTCGACCTGTACCAGCGCTACATCGAACAGCGCCATGCCGACGGCGACATGTACCCGCCGAGCCGTGATCAATTCTCGACGTTTCTGGTACGTGACCTGCCCTTCTCGCGCTTCTACGAATTCCGTCTCGACGGACGGTTGCTGGCCATCGCCGTGACGGATTTACTGCCCAATGGTCTGTCGGCGGTTTACACCTTCTACGAACCCGAGGAAGAACGCCGCAGCCTTGGGCGTTACGCAATTCTCTGGCAGATCGGCGAGGCCCAGCGGCTGGGGCTGGAGGCCGTGTATCTCGGCTACTGGATCAAGAACTGCAAAAAGATGAACTACAAGACGCAATATCGGCCCATCGAATTGCTGATTAATCAGCGCTGGGTTGTCCTGAACTGAACGCAAACCGTAAACCCCTTGGCTTAAACCCCATTTTTCGGGCACAATGCACGCCGCTTTTGCCTGGCGCAGTTGCACCGGGCCATTCATTGGATACCGAGGGCTTTACTGCATGTCGAAAGAAGACAGCTTCGTAATGGAAGGCACT